>DMDI01000009.1:12347-13064 GCA_003445555.1 Desulfotomaculum sp.
CCCTTATTTCTAAAGACGGTCTGAGATGTCATGGGGACAGGTTATGATCCATTTCAAGACAAGCAAAACTTACCGCATCAGTATATGACAGGTCCTGATCCTTATATTTATTTAGTATTTCAAAAGCCTTCTCTTCTAATAGGGCATTGGAGTAAATAATGAAGAGAAAATTTTCCTTTGCAGCTTTAAGTATGTTTTCAAGAAAAAAGCAGTCTGTATAATGGTTCTCGTGATAGCGAAGGTAAGTATATGTTTCTGATAAGATAAGATTGGTTGTTACTTGAACTACTCTTCTATTAACTATCTCATGTAACTATCTCATGGAAAAAGGATTTAACAATATCGTGGTATTGGTCTCTTTTTGATGTTAGCCCAATAAAACCGCCGGAGTCTATAAACATTCGGCTACCGGCCATAGATATATTTATTATGATTCCTGGCTCCATCCTCAGGACATTTTTCAGCTATTCCGATTATGTCAAGTAGTGGGTTATGTTTCCCTTTTAGCTTCTCATTTTTAATTCGGCTTGCTTCCATAATAAGAACATCTAATTGATTCGGTGTCAGTTCTGGTAAGTCTTTAATGATTCCATGAAAGACATCCTGCAAATTCTGCATAATTATACTCCTTTCCCTTATTTATTTTATAAAATTATATCATGTATAATTTATACAAGCAAGAGGCCACTAAGCCCCGATGCTGTCAAGAATTTTTGG
>DMDI01000078.1 GCA_003445555.1 Desulfotomaculum sp.
GCCGACAAATAACCCCGGACGTCAGTCTTGACCGGGCAGGCATCAACACAAGGAGGAAGGACCGTTTCCACTTTAACCTGTTTAAACCTCCGCCGTAGGGGCGTTAAATTTAACGCCCCTACAAAATATATACAAAATAAAATAGGGGGCCAAAAAATTATCATTATTTTTAAGCTATCTTTATTTTAACAATATCTTATTTTTAAGCAATACCAACGGTGCAAATGTGTGCAAATGGCAATTGACCTGTCTTCATTTTTGGACTCAAAAAGGCGAGCGCATACAACTGCCTTTTTGAGTTTCGCAAGCAAGTGGCTTTGTTCAAAAGGTGTATTAGCTACATTGTAAGGATCGATCATAGTAATGGCCATTGTCTCTTTGACTACGATATTACCGCTTGCAAGTCTTTTAAGGGGAACTATCTTAAGCTCCCATGAACCAAATTTTGGCGATTGGGCCGAATTTACCGGGAGTCCCAAATACCGCTCCACTGGCCTAACGTTCAGCTTAACCGTCCGGTTTTGGAGCGCAGCGAAATTGCCAGTCCGTGTTGATGCGGTTGTTATACCGGTTTTTTTCATTGCACCTGTTTGCCTAAATCCCGGTCGTCCGGGGCGGCAGTTGCGTTTTTCTGGTAAGCGCTTACAATTCATACACCATCTGATTCTGTTTTTTCGAGTTCGGCAATGATTCTTTCTCTTAAGTTTTTGGCAGGTTTTTATTCTGTTTTTTAATTATAGCCTCGATTTCCTCAACGTCCTGTTTATCCGCCAAATCCGCTTCATAGGCTTTTCTCCGGGTATCAAATTCGGTATAGATTTCCCTGATTTTTTGTTCCATTTCAGCATTGGAGATCGAGCCCTTACCGGTGAGCACCTTTTTATCGTTAAATTCCAGAATGCGGTCCACGTTTTCCTGCCAGAATGACATGGGAATATCCAGGCGGTTTTTGGCGCGTAGCTCGGCTGTTTCCAGAAAGATGACCACCAGGCGGTTCAAAGTGTCTATCTCATCTTTGCTGAGATAATTCTTGGCGATAAAAATATCCTGTTTGCGCACAATAGAGCCCTTCCACGAGGGAAGCGCCCTGTTTTCCTTGGACGCATCCGCCCGGGAGACGATGATTTCGGCGGCTGTTTTGCCGGTTACGGCATAGAGCAGTTTGTTTTGGGTTTCGGCAAAAAACATCTGCGTGGCTTTGTCTGTCGGGTCATAATCGCTGCTTAAGGTAAAGAGGTCCCTTATTTTCTGGTAAAAGCGCTTCTCGGAGGCCCGGATATCCCGGATGCGTTCCAGCAGTTCGTCAAAATAGTCCGGGCGGCCGTCGGGATTTTTCAAGCGCTCATCATCCATGACAAAGCCCTTGACCATGTATTGCTTGAGGTTTCGGTTGGCCCAGATCCGAAACTGGGTTCCCCGCTTGCTCCGCACCCGGAAACCGATGGCCAGGATCATGTCCAGCGCGTAAAAAGTGACGTTGTATTGCTTGCCGTCAGCGACAGTTGTTAAGTAATCCTTAACAACTGAATTTGGCTCTAATTCCCCTTCTTTCAGTATGTTAGAGATGTGCATGCTGATATTCGGCACCGAGGTGTCAAAAAGTTCGGCGATCTGGTTCTGGTTCATCCAGGCCATGCCGTCTTTGGCGTATAAGGAAACAGACGCTTTGCCGTCAACCGTGTTGTAGATGATGATGTTTTTCTTGTCGCCGCTCACGCTGTTTCCCCTTCCACGATCTTGATCTCTTCCTCGGTGAGGCCGTAGAGTTCAAAGACCATTTGGTCGATCTGTTTTTCGTATTCCTTTACCTGGGCCTGCCTATCGGGGTTTTGCAAGTAGTCTTCGGCTTTGGTGATGGCGAGGATTTTGTCAACGAGGTCAATGAATGGTTTTTGTTCTAAATTGGATAATTCTTTTATTGGTAATTCGTTAATCGTTTCGTGCTTCAGTGTAAAAGCACCTCCAGCGGTCATAATACCAATAAAGCCAAAATAGAATTCCATCACCTTACAGTTCATTAGAGCAAGTAGATATTTTATGGGAATTTCTTTAGAAGTAAGAATGTATCCATTGCTTGGCAAGTAATGATTTTGATTATCGTAAGCAAAAGCCCATTTATCTGCTGTTAGTCCCCATATAATTTTTTCTTTTTCAAATTCGGGATAGTAAGCAGTATTATCTTGAATTTCATACCAATTATAACTTCCGGGTTTTCTTCCAACGCTAGGTTCAAGTTGCCGCTTGAAATTGCTAAGGTGTTTTTTAATTGAAGGAAATTCTTTTATATCAATTCCTTTTCTAGTAAAAATTAAAAAGTTAGAGGTTTTATTGAAAACCCACTTTCGAATATTTCTTCCTTGAAGCAAAGGTTTTATGATGGTGTTATTTGTTTTGTCTTCTGTAATCAATTTCTTTCTTTTTTCTTCATCAATAATAAAAGCCGGATTGAAGCCGGTAGTTACACCTCTGAAAATATTTACTGTTTTGGTTTCTCTTAATCGAACAGCATCTTTCTCTATTTTTTCCTTCAAAGCAAGTTTAGTTTCATTTTGCAATTGCCAAATCTTTTCGCTTAAACTACTCTGATCGAGATAAAACTTATTTTTATCAACAAACTCAGCAACACCAGAGAAATTTAGTAAAGTATCATTTACAAAGGCAATCTTGATTTTATTATCTGAATTACTTCTTTTTAAAACTGAAAAAATACAACTTGATACTAACGCCTCAAATATATGAACTTCAGTAAAATCAATGATCTCATTTATTCGGTATTTTATAAAAAACTTTCTTAGATTTTCGCCATACCTTGTCTTGATAAATTTATTTGAAGTAATGAATACAAGCGTTCCTTCATCCTTTAAAATCTTTAATCCTTTCTCATAAAAGTAAACATACAAATCGGCAGTTCCTGAATAAGTTAAATAAAACGTTTTGAGTTTGGAAGAAATGCCCTTTAACTTTTTATGCTCAACATACGGTGGATTAGCTATCACCACATCAAAGCCGCCCTTGTTATGAAAAACTTCTGAAAAATAGACCTCAAAATCAAACTCAGAGTGCCCTTTCGTAATTTGACTGATCAGATCATCAATCTGCTTTTTGTATTCCTGCTTTTTGGTGGGATTGGTCTCTTTAAAAAACAGGGGCTTCAGTTTTTCTAGGTCATTGAAAAGCTGATGATTAAACAGGTCTATCTCCACGCCCAGCAGTGAGTTACCGCAGACGATTTTATAATCCAGATTCGGCAGGGGCTTGATGTTTTTGATATCCTCTTCATCCACCACCAGGGACAGCCAGAGCCGCAGCTTGGCGATCTCCACCGCGCCGGGGTCGATGTCCACACCATAAAGGGAATGCTCGATGCAGCGGCGCTTGAATTCATAGTCAGAACGTGGCACAGACA
>DMDI01000020.1 GCA_003445555.1 Desulfotomaculum sp.
ACCTGGAGCAAGACCAAATAGGGGAATAACAAGTGGCCCGCTTTAATTCCCGGGTAAGGTCGCTTGAGGCGGCAGGCAACTGTCGTCCTAGATAGATGATCACCCTTGACAGAACTCGGCTTATAGGTTTACTCACTTTTTTAATTAATAATCCCAGTCAAAGTTGCTTACTTCAGGCTGACTTAACAAAGCATCTTTCATAACTTTGGTAATCTTAGCCAACCCTTCTTTTGTTTTAGCTTCACAGCGGGCTACCAATACGGCCTGAGTATTTGATGCCCGCACCAAACCCCACCCGTCAGGAAATTGCACTCTCACTCCATCCACATCAATAACTTCATACTGGTGTTTAAATAAACCGGTTAATTTTTTTACCACGGTAAACTTTTCTGCATCACTACATGGAATCCTGGTTTCGGCCGTGGAATAGTATTGCGGTAAGGTGTCAACCAGTTCCGATAATTTTTGACGGCCTTGAGAAAGAAGCCGTAACAGGCGACCGGCGGCGTAAAAAGCGTCATCGTAACCAAAATATTCATCGGCAAAAAACAGGTGCCCGGACATTTCTCCGGTAAAAACCGCGTTTAATTCCCGCATCTTAGCTTTAATTAACGAATGCCCGGTCCGGTAAAAAACGGGGATACCGCCTAATTTTTTCACTTCATCAACCAGCGCCTGGGAGCATTTAACTTCAATAATAGCCGTAGCCCCAGGATTTTTGGGCAAAATTTCGCGCCAGAAAAGAGCCATTAACTGGTCTCCCCAAATAACGCGCCCGCGGTCGTCTACTGCCCCTATCCGGTCGGCGTCACCATCAAAAGCTATCCCTAAATCAGCCCCGGTGGCGAGAACTGTTTTGATTAAATCCATTAAATTAGCTCTTTTTACCGGGTCGGGGTGATGGTTGGGAAAACTGCCGTCAGGCTGGCAATAAAGCGGGATTACCTCACAACCCAGGGAAAATAAAAAATCCTCGGCAAAATATCCGGCCGTTCCATTGCCACAATCTACCACTACCTTAAGTTTACGGGAACCTAACTCAATTTTTTCGGCCAACGTTTTCAGGTAATTTGGTACCGGGTTCGCTTGTTTCAATTTGCCGCTTCCGGAAACAAAATTTCCGTTCTCCATTAAACGGCGCAAATCTTGAATTTCTTCACCGTAAAGAGTGCCTGGACCACCGGCGGCTAATTTAAAGCCATTTTCCGGAGAGGGATTATGGCTGCCGGTAATCATTACGGCGCCGCTAATATCATAAAGGATGCGGGCATAATAAGTAATGGGGGTAATTACCGTACCTATATCGATTACCTCGAGGCCCGTAGAAATTAAGCCCCTGGCTAACGCCGCAAATAAACGCGGGGAGCTGGGGCGATTATCCCGGCCGGTTAAAACACGCCGGTCATTGAACTGCTTAAGGTAGGTGCCAAACGCTTTACCCAGTTGGAAGACCACCTCATCGGTCAGGTCCGTATCCGCCACACCTCGAATGTCGTATTCCCTAAATATAGCTGGATTAAATTTTATCCTCCCCTTTAACTGATTGATTTTGGCGAATATGAAAATGATTATATTGTAAAGTTACCGTATGATGAGTACCACAAACGGGACAAATAAGGCCTTCGTTATTTTGAAAACGCATTTCCCCCAAGTGATGACCGCAACAAGTAACTTCAATACCAGTAATATTTTCCTTAAGTATATTTACCCGATAGTCTGCCTTGTATTCTTTAGGCAAAAATTGTTCCCCCCTTATTCTTTTGTACCTATATTTTACCCTTTAATTATTTTATTTGCCAACTAGAATTAAATTATAATCAGCTTAAAACAAAAATAAAGAAAAATAAATATACTATATATTACCATACAAAAATTTATAAAAAAAGAAAAACTTTATCCGCTAAAATTTGTTTGCTTTTGTAAATAACTGTTGTTATAATTAAAATATCGTCTTAACTAAGTGGCTTTAGACCCGGAACGCTTAAGCAGGAAGAGAACAAGTCCCTTAACCTCCGTCTTTAAGCCAAACTAAGAAAGGACGAAAAACTTGGAGAAGGAGGTTATTAATTTGTTCGAGGACAAAACTTTAAACTGCCGGGAATGTGGTAAGGACTTTGTTTTTACAGCCAGTGAACAGGAATTTTACGCCGCAAAGGGCTTCCAAAATGAGCCGTCTCGTTGCCCTGATTGCCGGGCAGCCCGTAAACAATACCGTAACAGTCGCGGGATGCAAAGCCGTCAAAACAGAGAGATGTACGATGCAGTATGTGCCCGTTGTGGGCAGGCGTGCCAGGTCCCTTTTCGTCCCAGTAATATAAGGCCTGTTTATTGTAAAGAGTGTTACCAGCTTAAAGAACGGACGTACTAAACCAAGAAATAGTAGGGGCGTTAAATTTAACGCCCCTATTTTTCTTGGCCGTATAATTGCAAATAATAGTTTATATAATTACTTACTTCTTCTTTGGGCTCATAAATACCAAAATGACCTTCACAAAGGATATCCGCCTTTAAATTAAGCAGCTTTTGCATTGACTGTCTCCACACTTGTAAATTAGAACCCCAGGCCGGGTTAAAAGGTCCGTGAATATCCTGGCCAAATAAAATTCTTTTTCCGCCTAAATCTACGTAAGGAGAGATTCCCCCCGGCGTATGCCCCGGCGTATGAAGGCAATTTATTTTTTCCTTCCCTACCGGTAAGGTTTCGACCGGTTTTTTTAAGATAAGGTCTACCTTTACCGGTTGGTACGGCACCTGGTAAAGGGTAGCGCCGGTTAACGCCAGATCCCTGCCTTCTATGGCCGGCAGTTCTGTTTCATGAGCGACCACTTTGGCCCTTGTCTTAGCGCAAAAATAAGCCAGGCCACCAATATGGTCAATGTGGCCGTGGGTGACAATAATGTAGTTAATCATTTCGGGTCCAAGACCTAAAAGAACTATGTTATCCCATAGAGAGCTGGCGCTGTACCCTAATCCTGCGTCTATCAAAGTCAGTTCACTTTTCCCGTCCAAAAGGTAAACACAGCAATCATCACCAGAAGTGATTTGCGGCCCTCCAATCAGGTAAACCCCTTCCCAAACCTGAAAAGGCTTCATTTTTACCTCCTTTAACTCTTAACGGCTAATTGCCCAGGCTGCACAATGGGGCTGGAATACGTCCTCCCCGGCGGATAAATTCGTGGCTGGAAAGATGATGCACTGACATCACGGGTGCCCGGCCCAGCAAGCCGCCAAATTCTACGTAATCGCCCACTTTTTTCCCGGGGACGGGAATGATCCGGACGGCCGTGGATTTACGGTTAATTACTCCTATAGATATTTCATCGGCAATAATGGCGGCAATAGTCTCCGGGCTGATATCGCCAGGCACGGCAATCATATCCAGCCCTACTGAACATACTCCGGTTAGAGCCTC
>DMDI01000133.1:0-955 GCA_003445555.1 Desulfotomaculum sp.
TAATAAAAATAAGCAAATGTCCCAAGCGATGATAATATATTTGCGGTTATAATATGTTCGCGGTTATAATGATGTTATAATAAAAGTCAAAATATTTAGTGTAGCCGTTGATGGTTAAATAACATAAGTATGATCTAATAGTAACAGGCAAGAGAAGGTTTTTATGCACCCGATTATCTTTGAAATTGGTAATTTTAAGGTATACAGCTACGGATTAATGCTTGCTTTAGCTTTTTTAATTGGAGGCTGGTATTTTACCTGGGCGGGAAAACAGAAAGGTATAAAGGCGGATTTCATTTATGAGCTTATCATTTACGTAGCCATCGCGGCCATAATTGGGGGTAAACTGGCTTATGTTCTTATTTCCTGGGGTTACTACGCTGTCCATCCGCTAGAAATCTGGCAACTTTGGAAACCGGGACTTTCCTTTTACGGGGGGCTAATCCTGGGGCTTGGAGTCACCATTATTTATATTTGGCGTAAAAAACTTCCCTTAAACAGGATAATGGACATAGGAGCTCCATCTATAGCTTTGGGGTACGCCGTAGCCCGAATTGGCTGCTTTCTTAACGGGTGCTGTATAGGACATTACACTACCCTACCATGGGGAGTAGATTTTGGCGATGGCCCTCGTCACCCAACCCAGCTTTACGCCAGCGGGGCAAGCTTGATTATTTTTCTTATTTTACATCGTCAGGAAAAATCCAGGTCTTTTGAAGGTTACCTGATGCTGCTTTATATAGTTTTATACGCGGTTTACCGTTTTATAATTGAATTTTTCCGGGAAAGCCCGCTAGTAACTCCCTGGTTAACTTTAGGCCAGTTAGTCAGCATAATTATAGGGATTACGGCCCTATCGGCCCTTCTTTATTTCCGGTCTAAGAAGTGCTTGCCAAAATAACGGCTTTAGCGTATAATGACCTTTGAAAGTAATGCGGGATGGTGTAGCGGTAGC
>DMDI01000133.1:1123-2592 GCA_003445555.1 Desulfotomaculum sp.
TCTCAAGGTGGAGACACGGGTTCAAATCCCGTTAGGGCTACCAGTATACCCGAGGGACACGATCACTAACCAGGCAAACCACTTCGTAATTAATAGTCCCCATTAAAGAAGCTAACTCTTCTGCCGGCAATGAAGCTCCTTTTTGCGTCCCAAAAAGAACGGCCTCTTCTCCCGGATAAACATCAGGAATATGTCCTACGTCCACCATACACATATCCATACACACCCTGCCTACCACTGGGGCGCGCCGGCCATGAATGAGCACTTGTCCTCTGGAAGACAATAACCGGCTGTAGCCATCAGCGTAACCAACGGGAAGGGTGGCAATAACGGTAGGCTTGGGGGCGCTCCAGTCAGAACCATAGCTGACTTTAAACCCGGCCGGTACTTTTTTTACCTGGGCAATGCGAACCTTAAAACTCATGGCCGGGCGTAAGTTTAAACGATTGGCATCAACCTCTTTAGAAGGGTATAAACCATAAATCATTATCCCCGGACGAACCATACTTAAATGGGTTTGCGGCAAATCTATAACAGCGGCACTGTTGGCGCAGTGCTTTAAAGGAATATTCAATCCTTCTTTTTTTAAATCCTCAATAAACTGCCAATATTTAACCATTTGACTTACGGCCTCATTTTTATTCTTTTCATCCGCCGAAGCTAAATGGGTAAAAATACCTTCTATCTCTAGGTAAGGCAAGGTGGCAATATTTAAAATTTCTTTCAAGGTTTTCCGAATCGGTAAAAATCCCAGGCGCCCCATTCCGGTATCAATTTTAAGGTGAATGTTCACCCGTTTTTTTTGATTTGCGGCTTCCAGGGCCAGTACGGCAGCCATTTCTTGCGTATAAATGGTTTGGGCCAGGTCATAGGCCATTAATTCTTTAAATTGTGTAAAAGGGGTATACCCCAGGATAAGTATGGGGGCGGCTATTCCTGCCTCCCGCAAGGTTATTCCTTCTTTTACGCGGGCTACGGATAAATAAGCAGCTCCTTCCTTTAAGACCAGCGGGGCTACTTTTACCGCCCCGTGACCGTAAGCGTTGGCCTTAACCACCGCCATTATTTTTGTCCCCGGGGCAATAAGACGACGAACCTCCCTCATATTATGACTTATTGCCTCTAAACTAATTTCTGCCCAAACGGGCCATTCCATTAAAAATTCACCTTTTCTCAAAGTTGCTTTTTGTTTTATTTTATTTTATGATTTCACTGCAAAAACCTTTTTTCCGATTTTGCAATTATTGAAAGTGGTGGAACGGCATTCTTTTGTCGAAACGAATAGTACTCTATCGTTAAAATTAGAGCCAAAACTTGCCCTGAAGTGGGGATTCAATAAAAACGAAATTTAAGAAATGGACTTTTTGCACCGGAATCATACTATTATTTTTACGTTAAATATATTTTACAATAAAAAGCTTAAAATAATCATTAAAAAATAATTTTATGGTCAGTTAAATGGATGATAA
>DMDI01000080.1:0-1309 GCA_003445555.1 Desulfotomaculum sp.
CCCGTCGGCCCATGGTCGACCAGACCCCCCGGGCGCCCCCCCCGCGCCCCCCGGAATATGGACGAAACCCCCCCCCGTTTCCCCGTCCGGTCTCAAAACTGCTCATGACCGTGTGTGGTTCCGGTGTGGAGAAGGGTGGGCAGCGAAGGTTTTGGCCCGTCTCGCCTATCTGGCACAGCCTCTCAAAGAGGGTCTCACATGCCGTACATTTAAATTCATAAACCGGCATTTGCCAATCACTCCTTAATGTTACTTTATCCGGTATTTCTAGTTTACGACTGAGACCTTCCGCTGTCAAGGACAGGTAAAGGCCTGCAATAAATTTATTTCACTGTCATTAAGAGATATGTTAATTGTCGTATAGCTTATAAGTAAATATTAAGTTAAAATATCAAAAGTGTATTTACAAATATAAAAAAATATTATAATATAAGTAAAGTATTCCTAGGAGGGATGGCTAAGGCAGTATGGCGCCAATCAATAAATCCCGTAAACGCTACAGGTTGAGAAACAATATAAGCTATTACATTACAAAAAATTTACGCCTCACACAGCTGGAGTTTGCAGAAAGAATCGGAATGCACCCAACATACCTGAACAGGATTATCAAGAACAAGGTTTCTGTTTCCGGTTTGAGCCTTCGGGTAATCTGTGAAGCGCTTGGAGAGCCGGAAAGAAATGTATTTCCTTTATACAACGAGGTTACCGGGATGAAAATAACCTCTCCGGCAGAATTCAGGGACCAGGATCCTGATCAAAACCCTTGGGAGTATTACATTGATAACTGGTTGAGCAAATAAGAAAGAGGGGCTTTTTGTGAACAGTTTAAGGGTAACTGTACCGGATGGAGCGCACAAAACAGCCTGCGGCCTGTGCCACATGGGCTGCGGTATGGAACTTGAAATCAAGGACGGGGAAATTACCGGCGTCAGGGGAATGCGTGATCATCCCCTGAACAAAGGCCTCCTCTGCGCAAAGGGGCGGGCTGTCCTTGAATACGTATCTTCTCCAAATCGCCTTACTTCTCCCCTGTTAAAAGAAGGCGGCGGTTGGAAAGAAATCTCCTGGGAGCGGGCATTTGAAATAATTATCAGTCAATTGTCAGATTTAAAGGATAAAAGGAGTCTGGGTATTTCGCTGGGAATGCCGATTTTGCTATCCGGAACATCCAATGTGGGATTGATCAGGCGTTTCGCCCACGTTTTCGGAACCCCCAACTGCTTTTCCGTTGAAAGTATCTGCTACCGCTGCCGGATGCTCGGTTACATAGCAACTCTAGGCAGGTTTTTTGTAGCTGATCCGGAGAAGT
>DMDI01000080.1:1384-3064 GCA_003445555.1 Desulfotomaculum sp.
CCAGTAGGGCAAAAAATCCGTGAAAGCAAGAAAAACGGCGCTAAACTGGTGGTCATCGATCCCAGGGCAACAGCCCTGGCCAAGCGGGCGGATCTTCACCTCCAACCCCGTCCGGGAACCGACTGCGCCCTTATCCTGGCGATGTTGAACGTGATTATCTCTGAAGAGCTTTACGACCGGGAATTTGTAAGCAAGTACACTGTTGGATTTGACGAACTGTCTGATCACGTCAGTGAATTTACAACGGAGCACGCTCAGGAAATAACTTCCGTGCCTTCTGAAAAAATTCGTGAAGCGGCAAGGCTTTTTGCAACCTCGAAGTCTTCATGCGTCGTCCAGGGAACAAATGCGCTGGACCAGGTACCCAGCGGTTTTCAGAACAGCCGCGGCATAGCTGTATTACAGGCTATAACCGGTAATGTGGACATTCCCGGCGGTTTTATCCAAACCCCGCGGTTGAGGGTGAACATAGTTGAGGTGGTTGAAAAAGCAGGGGAAAAACCTGTCGGTGTCGACGCCTATCCTATCTTTTACGGTATCTACGGCCGGGAGTTCGGTGAGGGACAGACGCTGGTTATGCTGGACACTCTGCTTACCGGGCAGCCTTACCCGATTAGCAAGATGATCATCAGCGGAACAAACCCGGTAATAACTTGGCCGGAATCCGCCAAAGTGAGAAGAGCTTTAAAAAGTCTGGATTTTCTTGTCGTCATCGAACAGCACATGACTGAAACTGCACAACTTGCCCACCTGGTGCTGCCCGCAGGGACTTTTCTGGAAAGAACCGAACTCTGCGATTATTACAGTCTCTGGGGTATTCCGCATGTCATGCTTCGTAACAAAATTCTGGAATACGGACAGTGCCGTTCTGATCTTGATATCTGGCTTGAGCTTGCCCACAGGATGGGCTTTGTCAAGGAGTTCCCCTGGCAGACAGCCGACGAACTGGTTGACCACATGCTGGAGCCATCCGGTCTGTCTCGCAAGGAACTGTTGCTTTCAGGCGGCGTTACGTACGGACAGCAAAAATATAAGAATTATGAAAAGCAGGGTTTCAAGACACCCAGCGGTAAAATAGAGATTTATTCGAGTTACTTAAAAGATCTTTCCCTACCTCCATTGCCTACATATTTTGAACCGGTGGAAAGCCCTGCTAAAACGCCTGAACTGGCTGAAAAATATCCTTTTATACTGACTACAGGCGCCAGGCAGGTACAATATATTCATTCCCAACTCAGGGAAATTGCCTTCTTAAAGCGTCAATTTCCGGAACCGCTTGCAGAAATCAACCCGGTTACCGCCAGGGAATATAATTTGAATGATCAAGATGAGGTAATTATAGAAAGCCCCAGGGGGGAGATTAAAATTAAGATTAAAATAACCAGGGATATACTGCCAGGTGTTATTAATATCCCCCACGGCTGGGGTCGGGCAAATGTCAACCTGCTTACCGACAGCGCTCCTGTCGACCCTGTGACTGGTTATCCGGCATTAAAAGCGCTGCTCTGCAGGATTAAAAAATCAGCGTGATTTAACTGAGCATAAAACGTTATATTGGTAAATATGTCCGAACACGGGCATATTTACCACTTATTATATCTGCCTGGATTGATAATATATTTTGCTTTTTTTTTTGAATTTTTTGCGGATCACTTTGATTAAATTTTAAGAATAATATAG
>DMDI01000041.1 GCA_003445555.1 Desulfotomaculum sp.
ACCGTTTAGTTCCCACAATTCTTCGGTAATAGGCGGGGCAAAAGGCGCCAGGGGCAAAAGGACACTTTCCAGCGCGGCCGATGCCACCTGAGGGTCACGGTCTGTTTCGGGTACCTCTTTGTACTGGTAAAGAGCATTAACCAGTTCCATAATGGCGCTTAAAGCGGTATTAAAGTTAAAGCGTTGGGTGGTATCCTCCGTAACCTTCTTGATTGTCTGGTGGGTAAGCCGGCGGATAGTTTGATTGATTCCCTTTGGTTCGGCCTTTCTTTTATTAGAGCTTACGTTTTGCAGACCCCATTCAGTCGTTACCAATCGCCAAACGCGGTTTAAAAACCGGGAGCAACCCTCTACCCCTTGCTCACTCCACTCTAAATCCCGCTCCGGGGGAGCCGCAAAAAGGACAAAAAGGCGTACCGTATCCGCCCCGTATGCATTTACCATTTCCTCGGGACTAACTACATTACCTTTTGACTTTGACATTTTCGCCCCGTCTTTTAAAACCATCCCCTGGGTAAGCATATTAGTAAATGGTTCCGTATTACTAATTAGATTTAAGTCATAAAGAAATTTAGTAAAAAACCGGGCGTAAAGCAAGTGTAAAATAGCGTGTTCAATCCCTCCAATGTACTGATCCACGGGTAACCATACATCCACTTTTTTCTTGTCCCACGGGCCTTTTTCCTCCCGGGGGCCGGTAAAACGATAGTAATACCAGGAAGAGCAAATAAAAGTATCCATGGTATCTGTTTCCCGCTGCGCCGGGCCCCCGCACTTGGGACAAGTAGTGTGTAAAAATACCGCACAATCAGCTAAAGGAGATTGTCCGGTAGGCTTAAAAGCTACCTCGCGGGGGAGCAGAACAGGTAAATCCTTTTCCGGAACCGGTACCTGACCACATTTTGCACAGTAAACAATGGGAATTGGCGCTCCCCAGTACCGCTGCCGGGAAATAAGCCAATCCCGCAGGCGGTAGTTTACCTGGCGACAACCCAGGTTATTAACTTCTAAATATTCACTTACGGCTTTTTTCCCTTTTTCGCTGGGCAATCCGTTAAACGGTCCTGAATTAACCATTACCCCTTCATCAAGGTAAGCGGCAGTTAAAGAGTCGGGCTCAGTGTCTTTTAAATCAACTGGCTGAATAACTACTTTAACGGGCAGCTTATATTTTTGGGCAAACTCAAAGTCCCGCTGGTCGTGGGCCGGCACCCCCATTACGGCTCCGGTGCCATACTCCAGTAAAACATAATTGGCAACATAAATCGGGATTTGTTCTTGGCTTATGGGATTCAAGCAGTATGCGCCGGTAAAAATACCTTCCTTTTCTACCGTGGTGGCCGTACGCATTATTTCACTTAAATTGCGGACCCGCTGGATAAAAGCGCGTACTGCCCCGGCTTGTTCTTTGCCGGCAAGCACTTTTTCCACTAACGGATGCTCCGGAGCCAGGACCAGGTAAGTAACGCCAAACAAAGTGTCCGGACGGGTGGTAAATACTTCAATTTCTTCAGCCAGCTCTTCCACCTTAAATTTAATTTTAATTCCTTCGCTCCGCCCAATCCAATGCTCCTGCATAATCTTTACTTTTTCAGGCCATCCCTTAAGTTGCCCTAAATCATTTAGCAACTTTTCGGCGTACGCCGTAATTTTAAGAAACCATTGGGCTAACTCATGTTTTTCTACTTCGGACTTGCAACGCTCACAAACCCCTTCTTTTACTTGTTCGTTGGCCAGTACCGTGGCGCAGGAAGGGCACCAGTTAACGGCAGCCATCTTTTTATAGGCTAAACCATGATGATAAAATTGTAAAAACAACCACTGGGTCCACTTATAATAACCAGGGTGACAAGTAGCAAACTCTCGCCGCCAGTCATAACTGAAGCCAAGCTGTTTCAACTGCTGACGCATAGTATTTATGTTATCCATGGTCCAGTCCGCCGGATGGATATCACCGTGTTTAATGGCGGCATTTTCCGCCGGAAGGCCAAAAGCGTCCCAGCCCATGGGGTGAAGTACATTATAGCCCAGCATTGTTTTGCTACGGGCCACCACGTCGCCAATAGCGTAATTTCGCATATGCCCCATGTGTAATTTTCCGGATGGATAAGGAAACATTTCTAAACAATAATACTTTGGATTAGAGCTAAAATCAGGTACCGCGTATAGTTCATCCTTTTCCCAACGTTCTTGCCACTTTCTTTCAATTTCTTGAAAATTATACCTCATATTTTCCTCCCGCTTTTAAAGCTACCGCCGGTTTTACCACGGGTATTTTACTATAAAAACCAGTAAGAAGCAATTAAAGTTGCCCGGACTAACCGGGCTTAAAAGCAAAAAATCCCGTCATATACCGACGAGAGATTTACCGCTAGAACGATAAAGCTCAGCCGCCGCCGTGGGCGGTCGGCTGCAGCGAGTTGTTAAGCGGTAACTTCCTTCTCTATTTGTTGGTAAGATATGTCTGGCAGATGGGCTGTTGTTTTCGCATGTTCAATCGTCATGCTAACAAGATTGCCGTTTTCATCAATGTCGATGTATACATTCTCTGATATTTCTCGGGTTTCTTTTACCGGGTTTTCTGCAAATTCCACCAAGGCAGTATCAGTATCGCTAAAATATTTTATTTTCATAAGTTACACCTCCTATCTCTTTTTTTGAAAAAACATCTTTTAATATCTCCGTTATTCTTAGAATTACGAAGAATTTAGATCCTTGGTCCTTAAATCTTTTACAGCAGCAGAGGCTGTGGGTATGTGGACAACACGCAGTGTTGCCCAAGCAGGTGTGGAGCTTGTGGGTAACCCTGCTTTTGGAGGGTTATCCATAAATCCACGCCTGCGGCATATCCACAGCCAGGTTTCTACCCGTAGCAGGTAACCGGCTGCGGGGTGTCCCTGTCTTTTCAGCGGGCCGCATCTGCAGGCCAAGTTAATAATCTTGTTAATACAACCGATCTTATCCCAAAACTCACCCTATCATGTCTCGCTGGGTCTATGCCCTTACATTCCTTCGTTCTGTTTTATGGGATAAAAGCGGAGATAGTATTTAAGCTTAAATGCTGCCTCATTGGGCTAATGGAGGTCTCCTCCTTATCTCCGCTTTATCGGCGCGATTGGCTACTTACGCAGCTTGTTTCATCTGGTTCTTTCTAAACTCGCCTAATACTAATTCTGCCTTGTATTCTGTTTGTTTTTTTACTAAGCCATAGATTACGGTCACTATCTTCTTTGAGATTACTACGAGCGCTTGTTTCTTCTTTAAAGGATTGTTGGGCCGTGTTTTTAGGTATTGGTACAGCTCTTTCATCTCGGGGTTTACGGCAACCATGGTCCTAGCCATCTGGTATAACACATTCCTCAAATTCTTTCGGCCTCGCTTCGATATGCAGGTTCCGCTTACATTCTTGCCTGAACTGTCTTCTACCAGGTTGTAACCGGCCATTCTGCTTATCTGACGGGGTGATCGAATCTCAAAGGATCTCCAATTTCACCTAAAAAACTGGCTGCTGTCACTACGCCGATGCCTGGGATGCCGAGGATTATTTCTTTCATTCCTGTATCTTCCAACGCCAGTTCCATGGCGCTTTCTATCTGCTCAAGTTGCTTTGTTAACAGCTCCAATTCCTCAATCATGAGCCCTAATTTTAGCTTTGCTGATGCTATTCCGTAATTTACGCCTATGGAGTCTTTTGCTGTTTCTACAAGCCGCCGTGCTTTTTTTATGCCAACGGTCTTTTTTACGGCCCTTTTGATCTCGGCAAGCACCCCTTCTACGCCCAGTTCAAGTATCAGTGACGGAAATGGACAGGTCTTCATTATCTGCATCGAGGCTTTACCTTTTAGTGGATTTTTAAACACTGCCGCTATCTCCGGAAAATATTCATCCATTACTGCCGTGATGGTGTTTTTTAAAGCATTATAACGCTTCATCAGGCTTATTCTTGAGTTTGATAGCACCCTCAGTTCTGCAAATGTATCTTGCGGCATGTAGACCTCATAATATCTGCCATCACGGACCAATCTTGCTATAGTTAAGGCATCTTTTTTGTCACTCTTCGTGGGACTGTTGTCGTCAAGCTCTTTAGCACGTTTGGTATGATATGGGTTGACCATTACTACTGTTAGATCGTTTAAAATTAAATAATTCGCAAGTGGTTTCCAGTAGTGGCCTGTCGGCTCCATCCCCACTATCACATTATCCAGTTTCTTGAGCTTGCAAATGGTTTGGATACTTGATAAAATCCTCTCAAAACCGTATTTGTCGTTCTGGAACTTTAGGGCTTTGCCTAATTCCAGACCACGGTAATCGGTGAATCTGGCCCATTGCAGATTTTTCGCGATATCGACTCCAATAATTAGTGTGTTCAGTGTGATTGCTTCCAATTTCTGATAGTTAAACATTGTTTATAGCCTCCGGTTTATGGTTTTTGTGCGTTTGGGAGCACACATCAATCATAACTGGAGGTTATTAGTTTTTCAAAGAGCATTTTCACGCATTACAGGAATGCTCAAAGTCCCTATCAAAGAAAGCATTGTGAATTGTTTCTCCATCTTCAAGCAATATAACACGTAGGTATTTTCCCTCCTCTTCAATTTTTGCCCATTTTCTTATTCGCCCATCAGATTGTATTTCAGTTCGGACAGGATTCTTGACGGTGAAATCAATCCATTCATCTTTTATGTACGCTCTGTCAGGTCTTTGCCGTGTATAGAGAAAGTATTGTGTGTATTTCATTTATTCTATTCCACCTAATGACAGGATCACTTGCGGCCATGAAGCGTAGTGGAATGGCGGTCAGGTGCATCTATTTGTTAGGCACTTTCATTTTAAGCCTAGCTGTTCTCTGACCTCATTAAGAGTGAAAGTTCGGGGATTCTTAGAGCGTTCATCCAAAAACTTCATCAACTCTTCATTCTCCCTGGTTAATTCAATCTCTCGCTCGAAATCATCAATCTCAGCAAGTAGAAACTCTTGCCCATCAGGTAATTTTAAAATTATGTTTTCGTCCCTCGCTAGTTTCAAAAGCTCATTAATAGAGGGAATTCCCTCCCTAACCTCGATTGTCCTCATAGTTTAAATTCCTTTCCTTTGATAAGTAATGTGTTGTGCTCTTTCCATCCGATCGCTTTAATCTTAATCAATTTGTTATCCTTATCAACATCATAAAATACCCGCTTATTTCCTATTCGCAGTTCCCACTTGGATAAGTCGTTTGGCCTCAACGACTTCCGATGCTTAGTACCTTTCGCTGGTTCCCAAGAGAGCTGCTCTTCAATGGTATCAAGAATCAGCGTTTGCTCGGATTTCTTAAACCATTTAAAATCTTCTAAGGCATCATCCGTAAGCTTAATCTGATACATACACCAATTTTACTCTATGTTAGATACGTTTGCAATATCATAGTTTAGGAGCCTAACGCGCGCTTAAGGCGTGGCCCGCCGCAGGTGAGCCGTCGCCCTCGAAGCGCATGTTAGGCAGTCTCTTGTATGAATTGTTCAGCATCTCCGATGCCAACAACCGCTTACTGAAGGAGCTTTGACTCTAACCCTGATCTCCCTCAGCTATTTTTTGGCTACACCTTCACGCTACCGCATAAAGAAGCATTTTCTCTTACTTCAGAAAATCTCGAGCAGCCAGCGTTGCTTTTGTTATGTCTTCTAAGGGTAGCTTCTCCGCATACTCCCAGAGAATCACTTTCTTGATAAACTCCAACAAAGATATGTCTCTGTCTGATTCGGACAGAACTGCCTGAATCCTATTTAGCCCCCTAACCAGATTGGACAGATAGACTTAAATCTGGTAAATTAAAAAATAGGGGGATGATTTAATTGACTAAAAAGCAATATACAAAAGAAGATGAAAATGCAAATTGTTAAAGAAGCAATCCAAACAGGTAATAACTCTATTGTAGCCAGAAAGCATGACAAAGCCTAAAGCCTGGTTAATCGCTTTAGTTAAAAACTATAAAAAATATGGCACTTTCTATCCAAGAAAAGGACAATTAGAAACAAAAGGAAATTTGTGTTCTTTTAAAGAGTATAAAACAGTTGCTCAAGGTTATTGAAAAACTAAAAAAATTGATTTTCGTGAAAAAGACCTGGAGATTGCTTGACTTGCGTGACCTGGTAAAAAAACAAACCCACTCTTGGCTTTCTAAAATAGAAATTGCGGGAGAAGTGGATATCTTTAGGGTATAAAATAAACTTTGAGAGGGCACGAAACCAACCCACAGAACAGCCGCCCTCTCGTCAGGTGAAAACGTTGTTATGCCATCTACTAATGTGCCAAGGCCGACTCTTTAATGGAAGTTTGCCCTAAACTCAGGGAAGCGGTAATCGAATCAGACCGTACTGATCGAAGTGTTTGTCAAAAGAAAATGCTTCATTTATTTTGAGCATCTCCATAACTGCAAAACTTGAGCAGTCAGTAAATGAGAAATCTTTGTCTGAATATTTTTCAAATATATTCCAGGCTTTGTCAAGTATAACCTGATTTACATGAAAGACATTAATTTTCTTCTTTTTTCGCAAGTCGTTGATTTCGTAACCAAATTCAACTGCTCTTTTGTGACCGACATCTAAACGAATTAGCGTATATGTTTCATCAAGCACATAATCGCTCGTGATGTAGAAATATCCACCATCGAGAAAATCTCTATTAGCCTTTACAGCATCCTGATGATATTTATCCTTCTTATTGTTTAACGCGACCCAGGCGCCTGTATCGATGAATAACCTTTTCTTCATTTTTGTTCTTTAGCGTAGAGGTATTTATCGTGTTTCTCAGAAGCGTCGGTTAGCGTTCCTTCCAAGGCTCGGTCACCCATTGTATAAAGAAGATCATCTGCTGAGGAAATAGTTTCCTCGTCTATTTTTTCCTCGTGTAGAAATGTTATAAAAATCTCTATCTCGTCTTGGCTAAAATCTATTGGCTCCTTTGGAATAATCTGGCCCTTTTTATAAATGCCTCTTATAGTTTTATACATAATTCAACTCCTAATATATTAGTCCAAATAATAATCTATCTTTATTTTACTTGGTGCAACTAAATCAAATTATAGCAAATTAATTCGTTGGAATCAATTAAAAAGAACGAACCGATGCTGTCAAGAATTTTTGG
>DMDI01000183.1 GCA_003445555.1 Desulfotomaculum sp.
GTGCGTGAGGTAGTTAAAGGCGGTCTATTGGTTGACGTAGGAATAAGAGGCTTTTTACCGGCCTCATTAGTAGAACAAGGTTACGCGGAAGATTTAAATAAATACTTGGAAACCACCATTAAAGCTAAAATTGTTGAATTGAACCGGAACCATCGAAAAGTAATTCTCTCCCGCAAGAGTTTCTTAGAAGAAGAAACGGCCGCCAAACGTCAGGAATTATTCGCTAATTTAGAGGAAGGACGGAGAGTTAAAGGTATCGTACGCCGTTTAACAAATTTCGGTGCTTTTATTGATTTAGGCGGGGTAGACGGGCTTCTGCATATTTCTGAACTGGCCTGGTACCGGGTAAATCACCCTTCTGAACTGCTTAATACCGATGAGGAAATAGAAGTGGTTATTTTACGGGTAGATAAAGAAAACGGAAAAATTTCTTTAAGCTTGAAGCAACTTATGCCTAATCCCTGGGACAGTATAACTGAAAAATACCCGGTAGATGGCATTGTAAAAGTAAAAGTAACCCGCTTAGCTCCCTTTGGGGCATTTGTGCAGTTAGAACCTGGCGTGGAAGGACTGGTCCACATTTCCCACCTGGCCAACTACCATATAGTAAGCCCTGATGAAGTTGTCCAAAATGGTGATGAGATAGACGTAAAAGTATTAAGTGTTAATCCTGCAGAAAAAAGGATGCGTCTTTCTTTGAGGGAAGCTAATCAAGAAACAAAAAATCGGGGCCGTCAGAAGTATAGTGAACCACAGTTTACGCCTCAAAATACAGAAAACAACCACAAAGTAACCATTGGTGACATGGTGGGTGACATGTTTGAAGAAAACGGAGGAACGGTATAAATAAAGGGAGGTTAAGGAAATAGGACCCGGGAGCACCCTTTTTTAACTTTTTTAAAATAAGACTTGTTTTTTTCTAAAAAGCGGCGAAAAGGCCGCTTTTTTGTATATTTTAAATTACCAGGGATAGGCTAAGTAAAGCAGTGCTAAAATCAAACAGCAGTTAAAAACAGCAAGTAAGAAATTAAGTATAGGAGGCAAAAAAATGATGTATTTTCCTTTAGGGCTGATTGCTTTACTTATTGTATCTATCCTAATTTATTTGGGTTTTGCTCACCGGGTTTTAGACCGGATGTACTTGTCCGACCGGGGGGCCTTAATTTTAATTGCCGCGTTAATTGGAGGCAGTTTTATTAATATTCCCCTGGCCTATAAACCATATCATGTTTCAGTTAACGTAGGAGGGGCCCTGATACCAGCCGGCCTGGCTGCTTACCTTCTGGTAAAAGCCGGCACACCGCGGGAAAAGCTGCGGGCTGTTGGAGCAGCCGTAATTACTGCTTTAGCCATTTACGGAGTAAACTCTCTTTTAATGCGGGGCGCGGCCGCCGAGCCCGGGAGCAGGTGGGTCTTTTTAAGTTCTATCTGGCTCTTTCCTTTAGTAGCCGGGGTAACCGCATATTTATTTGGCCGCTCCCGGCGCGCCGCTTTTGTGGGGGCCACTTTAGGGGTGCTGCTAATGGACCTTGGTTACTACGGATGGCTGGTATGGCACGGCGCACCGGCAGGACGCGTAAACATTGGAGGAGCAGGCGTTTTTGACGCGGTAATCCTGGCCGGTATTCTGGCTGTTTTTCTAGCTGAAATAGTAGGCGAAGTGAGGGAACGCCTCCAGGGCGGACCAGACACCACGGGACACTCGCCAAAATTACTGCAGGGCTTACGCAAGCCCGCCCTGAAGATCAAGCCAGAAGAACAGCGGAAAGGAGATTTGGCCGATGAAGAAAAATAAGACCATTTTAGGAGTAATCATGATAATAGGGAGTATTATCTTTTTATTTACAGTTTATAATTTACCTTCCTATTTGCCAGCCTGGAATCCTGCTGACGTATTTAATAAATTCGACAATGAACTTCAAACCGGACAGTATTGTACCGTAAGAGATGAAAAAGGCGGTTTGATCACTAAAATATCCCGCCGGGTAAACTCCGGCGACGAAGTGTTTACGGCTGACGGCTGTCATTACCGGATCACCAAAGTAAAAGGCAATCAGGCTTGGGCCAGCTTTGATGGACCAGACGAGGCAATCCTCAGCTATGAAGAGTTTTACTCCCATTTAGAAGCCCCTGCCGCTGCGGTCACCTGGAAAAAACAGCCCCTTGGAGTTTATCACACCCACAGTGATGAGTCTTACCTTCCTTCAGACGGCGCTTCTTCCATTCCTTTCCGGGGAGGTATTTACCAGGTAGGAGAAGCAATGGTAAAAAGGTTAAAAGAAAGAGGGGTTAAAATAAGCTACGACCGGACACCCCATGACCCCCACGATAACAACGCCTATTACCGCTCGCGGCGGACGGCGGCCCAACTGATGAAAAACAACCCCATTGCCCTCTTTGACGTTCACCGGGACGGTATCCCCGACCCTAATTTTTACGGCCGCCGCATTGAGCAAAAATACGTAGCCCAGGTACGTTTTGTAATTGGCCGCGAAAACCCGCACTACGCGGCAAATCTGGATTTTGCCAAGCGCTTAATGGCCTACGCAAACAAAGTGTATAAACCGATCGTTAAAGACATTTATTTAAGTAGTGGTAATTTTAACCAAGACCTTATGCCTACGGCCATCCTTATTGAAGCAGGGACCTACACCAATGTAAAAACGGACGCCGCCCAGGGCATTTCCATGCTGGCGGAAGCAGTCCCGGTAATATTAGGTCTGACCGGGCCCCATACCCAACCAGGAGCACCAGAAAACCTGAAACCCATTACCGATCCGACCTCCCGTACACCGGGAACTTGGAAAGCGCTGGCCTGGATTGTAAGCTTAACTTTTTTAGCGGGGGGCGTTTTCTTAATTATTAGCGCGGGCGGTTGGGATAAAGCAAAAAAACGTTTGACAGATCTCCTCAAACGAAATAAAGTAAGATAGAAGCAACTACTCATAAATTAAACCTAAAAAGGTGGTCCTACCTCATGCCCAGACCGCCAAAGTGGCGTACTGTAGAACAATTTCCTGCGTGCACTTATTTTAAACCCGCCGGCATTCCGCTGCGGGAATTAGGTGAGATATGTCTGTACGTAGAAGAATTAGAAGCCCTGCGCTTAAAAGACTTAGCCTGTTTGGACCAGGAGGCCTGCGCGGAACGGATGAAGATTGCCCGCACCACCTTCCAAAGAATTTTATGCGCGGCCCGGGCAAAAGTGGCGGAAGCCCTGGTAACGGGAAAAGCCATTCGGGTAGAAGGGGGCAAATACTTGTTGGCAAAAGCGCCGTTTGAGGAAGCAGACGAAGAAAATGACCCGGGACGGCCCGGACGCCGCTGCCGTCGGGGTTGGAACGGCTGGCAGAAAAAAGAATAGGGCTTAGAAATAAATACCTTGGAAATTCTGAAAGCCGGATAATGGTAACTTTAAAAACTTTTGAATAAGAAAGGGTTGGGCTGGTGGTAGACAGGGAAATTTTAAAAGAGGTGTTGGCCGGGGCCCTGGCTTACGGCGGTGATTTTGCCGATATTTTTTTAGAGCGCCGGAAGGTAACCGGTATTAGCGCGGAAGATAGCAAGATTGAGCGGGTTCATTCAGGAATAGATGCCGGGGCAGGGATCCGGGTAATTAACAAGGAAACCACGGCTTATGCCTATACTAATGACTTAAGCCGGGAAGGACTTCTTGAAGCGGCGCGCCTTTTAAGTAAGGCCGGGCAAGAGGCCCAAAAAGCATATAATTTAGATTTGCGCCAGGTTCAGTCGGGGGTTAATTTTAGCGTTGAAGAGCGTCCTGACGCGGTGGAGGCTAAACGCAAGGTAGAGGCCGTAAAAATGGCTGATGAGGAAGCCAGGACGGTGGGCAGTCAATATGTAAAGCAGGTAATGGTTGGTTACGGTGATACTATCCAGCAAATTACCCTGGCCAACAGCGCAGGTGAATATATGGAGGACGAGCGCATTCGGACCCGGTTGACGATACGCGTGGTAACCGGTGAAGGTGAAACCATCCAGACCGGTTACGAAGCCGCGGGGAGCATAACCGGTTTCGAACTTTTTAAAAAATTCACCCCGGTTCAATTAGGAGAAAAGGCAGCCCTGCGGGCAGTAGCTATGCTCAAGGCAAGGCCGGCGCCCACCGGTAAAATGCCGGTGGTCTTGGCCGGTGAAGCAGGCGGAACTATGATTCACGAAGCCTGCGGCCACGGCTTGGAAGCTGACCTAGTTTTAAAAAAGCTTTCTGTTTACGCCGGAAAAAGGGGGCAAAAGGTATCCTCTGAATTAGTTACGGTAATTGATGACGCCACCATCCCTGAATGTTACGGTTCCTACCGCTTTGACGATGAAGGAGTGCCCGCCCAAAAAATAGTCTTAATTGAAAACGGAGTTTTAAAGGAATACTTGTACGACCGGTTTACCGCCAGCCAGGAAGGACGTGCTTCCAACGGTCACGGGCGCCGGGAATCGTATCAGCATAAACCTATCCCTCGAATGGGCAACACTTACATTGCCCCCGGTAAAACAGACCCGGCAGAAATAATTAAAATGGTAAAAAAGGGAATTCTGGTAAAGAAAATGGGCGGGGGCCAGGTAAATACAATTACCGGTGATTTCGTTTTTGATATTGCTGAAGGTTATTTAATCATGGCCGGGGAAATAGGGCCGATGATCCGGGGGGCCGTTTTAACGGGCAATGGACCCGAAGTATTGCGTCAGGTAGAATTAATTGGAAGCGACTTAGGCTTTAACCTTGGCACCTGCGGAAAAGATGGACAGGGGGTTCCGGTAGGTGACGCTCAGCCAACCATGTTAATCAGGGAATTAATCATTGGCGGAACATAGCCAAGACAAGGAGACGGCTCTCTTGTCTTTTTATAACTAACATTCTAATAGGAAGTGTTTTTTATTGCCTGAGCTGCGTTTATTTTGGGCTATTAATTTACCTTCGGTTATTAAAAGCCGCCTGGCCGGTTTGCAAAACGAATTAAGAAGTATTCCTTGTGACGCTAAATGGGTGGAAGAAAAAAATTTACACTTTACCGTAAAGTTTCTGGGTAACGTAGATGCTTCCCTGGTCACCAAATTAGTAGGCCAAGTGAAAACTGCTTTAGACGACTGCCAACCCTTTTTCCTGGAATTGGGGGGGACAGGCGTTTTTCCAAATTTTAAATCACCCCGGGTATTTTGGGTTGGCCTCAAAGGAGAAATAGACCATTTAACGAAAATCCAACAAAAAACCGAAGAGGTGCATCTTTCCTTAGGTTTTTTACCGGAAAAACAAAAATTCACCCCTCATTTAACCTTGGCCCGCATACGTTCTCAGCGCGGCACATCTGATTTAAAACAAAAAATAAATATTTTAGGGGATAGGGTACTGTCTTTAGGGCATTTTAGAGTAACGTCTGTTGACTTGATGCAGAGCGAGTTAACCAAAAAAGGGCCTATTTACACCCTGGTAGCCCAGGTAAAATTATAAAGATAATTAACTAACCAGGCACCGGTTAATAGTCGAGATTCTTAGAGAATCTTATCAACACAAGAGATGGGATGATGAGCTCGACCTCTGGCTCGAGCAGATAACTAGCAAAAAAGTAGTTATTTTGGACACTTGTTTTAGCGGGGGGTTTTATAAAAACCCCCCGGTTGATGGTAAAAACTAAATCCGGGGTCTCTTTCCAGCGGCTTACGGATAACTTTACCAAAGACATAGCCAGGATAGGCTGCGAGGTACTAACCGCTTCCGATGACCACGAATATTCTTACGAAAGCAGCGAACTGCAAAATGGTGTTTTTACCTATTACGCAGAACTGGGACTGACCGGAGGAGCGGACACCGACCAAAACAATAAAATTTCCGCGTCTAAATAATCACCGATTAAAGAGATCGAGAAAAACAGGGTTGGCGATACCGAGATGTTAGCAAAGCGCATCCCTGAAATACAAAACAAAATGGAGCTCACCGACTTTTACGTCGATGGTGGATATTTCAGCGGAGAAGTAGAAAAGCAGGCGCAAGATAATGGAATTACGATGCATTATACAGACATGACCGGGAAAAAACCAGATCCTGAAAAGCTTCCGCTAACCGCATTT
>DMDI01000045.1 GCA_003445555.1 Desulfotomaculum sp.
GACAAATAGTTCGAGCAGCGACAGTATCCTGTAAATAGTCATCAAAATAATTGGCATCTTCGAAAGTTAAATTAGCGTAATAATCATAATCTCCAACAGCCAATACAGAGAATTCTTTTTTGCCATCATCGTCTGTAGCTGCCAAAACTATGCCTGCTGAGGAATAAACTGAAAATACTATAACTAAAAACAAATTTAATAGCCTTTTCATGATTACACCGTCTTTTCATCTTACATGACTTATGCGCTTAATAGCAATTGCTTCCACTTTGAGTTACTGTTAAACCACCTCATTTCCACTCTATCAGGCCAATAAGCTTCACACAACCTTTGAAAACGCTTGGCTACGGCATCCATTAGAGGGTGGATAACCACTCCTTCAGGGGAAAAACAGAATTCCACCCAACAGCAGCATCTGAAAAGAAGCCTTAAAATCTTTTAAAACCTCTTTACTACACTTGAAGGTAGTGTCAATACCCGGGGCTGTTTCTCAAGTGCTAATATACCCGGGAAAAAGCCAGAAATAATCTAAAATTGAGCTGTTTTATAAGAGATAAAAAAAATTTGATACTTCTGAAGCCCGCCTTGTTTATTAATCTCTTCAGATTCATTATACTAGTAATCATAAATAGCTGAATTTTGGCCTTTCTTAGCCCACGAAAGAGCATACGTCCTAATAGATGTTGCGTTTTTCCTTCTCCAAAGACACCTTTAAAGTGTTTTCCTTTGGTTATATCTTTCTCTACCTCTTCTTCTTTTTGGCAATATCTTTCGACTTCTTCGATATATTCATGGGGGGTCTTTTTAATTTGAACAAATGATTTTAAACTCGCCTTAGTTTGAATAAGAGTTGAATCCACCTAAGTATCTTCAACCTTATTAAAAAAGCTGGAGAAAACATCTAATTCAAAGCGCCTTCTCGCCTTACTTAAAACACTATGGGTCGGGGGAGCTTCGTCTAAGTCGTATCCCAAAAAGAGCCTATAGGCTAAATTGACCCTTATTTCCTTAGCCAGCTTTCTTGTCACGAGGCTATATTAAACAAGTAACCTATAAGCATCATTTTCAAATAAGACGACCGGGTCTATGGATGATTGGCTTGTATGGCTGTAATAGGGCTTAGTCAAAGGTCTTATGAACGAAAAATCTATCTTTTTAGACCATAACCTTAAGATATGATCATCCGGCACTATATCCTCTAGTCTTATATTATAAAAAAGTTTGGCTTCTCTATGTTTAATTCCCATCATTTTTAGGCCCTCCTCTGCGTTTTAACTTGAGGCAGCGCTTATCGATAATTTCCCATTCCACTACCTCGGACTTTTTAAAATTCATCGCCCGGGCAATGGCCGCCGGAAAGTTTACATACCATTGCTGATTATTTCCTCTCTTTATTACTTGTATTCTGGTTGGATAACCCATAACGCCTCCTATGTATAGTAATAATACTATACATAGAATAACCCATACTTTAGCAGAATGCAAGGGTTTTTATTGGGTTAGGAAACAGCCCCTTAATTGTGTAGCGCGGCCGAGCAAGGCCGCTAATTCAAGTGGGCGTAAGTCCCATCAGGGTAATGCCTAGCCGGCAGCGTGAAAGCCAATCCATGGAGGCTAACAGCTAACTGGTAGCCTCCAAGCTTTAGGTAAGGCAAAATAATGGGCCGAAAGCAAAAAAAGGAGTCGGATAACTGAATAGTATTTATAAAGCAGCTAGCCTAAAGCGGTCATTGCCAGTTCTCTACTCTACCTCAAATTATCCAGCATAGTCGTAGACAGTACCAGGATATCCTTTTCTTAACGGTCTAGCCTCATGGTTATGATGGTAAGTATTTTCTTATTTATCAAGACCTGACCCCATGTTTTCTTTCATGTTTTCTTTTGTTTCAACCGCGGCGTACATTTCTTCTTCGTGGACTTCGACCTTTCTTTTAGTGTAGTAGCGCAAAGCGGTTAAGATAGCCCCCCAGCCCACAAATATGTAAGGAGTCCATTTAAGAACATTCCAACTGTACAAGGGAATGGGCTCCTCAGAAACTGGCTTTTCAAAGGCCGTTGTTTTAAGCCCTATTTTTTCAAAAGGCACATCAGAAAGGTAAAGCCAGGAAGTTCCGCCGTATTCTTTTTCTCCGTATATATGCTTTACATAATAAGGACTGGCGTTTAATCTTTGCCCGGCTTCAGCCAGCAGTTCTTCCCTTTCACCAAATTTTAAGGCACCGGTGGGGCAAACCGCCACACACGCTGGTGTTTCTCCTGCTTTAAGCCGGTCATTGCAAAAACGGCATTTGCGCACAAAAGGAAGAGCTTTATCCCATTCAAATTTAGGAATGTCAAAGGGACAGGCAATCATGCAGTAGCGGCAGCCCACGCAAAAATCCTGTTTTAACTCCGTTGGTTTATAAATTACCGCCCCTTCCTTTGTTTTAACAAAAGAATGGGTAAAGCAGGCCGATTCACAGGCAGGCTCTAAACAATGCATACACTGTCTTTTTATGTATCGCCACGCTCCTGTTTCCGGTGTATCTACCGCAAATTTCTGCACTACGGTCCAGTTATTAGCACTGAGATTTGCCTTTTCCCCCAATTGCGGTTCCTTTTCTTTCCAGGTAAGCTCGTTATATAATTTACAGGCTACCGTACATCCGCCGCAGCCCACACATTTGGTAATATCAACTAAAACCGCCTTTGCCATTTTTTAATCCCCCCTTACTTTGCAACCTTTAATTTCCAGCTTCTGGCGGTGGCTACCGCCGTCCGGCTAAGCTTATCCGCCCGGGACACATATTCAGTATGCAAAAGTTCCTCGGCCAATTCGCTCATGGGATGTTCCAGGAACTTATGATAAAGGGCAACGACCTCCGAATTTTCGTGGCTTTCCCGCCTCTGCCAGCGGGCGTCCGCCTGGTAAAGGCTGTTAAGACGTTTGGTGCGAATTTCATCCGAAGGCAAGGCAGTGGTCCGGGGTTGTCCTCCACCACCTAAACAGCCGCCAGGGCAAGACATAAATTCAATAAAATGCCACGGTGACTGGCCTTGTTTTACTTTTTCCAGTACTTTACGGCCGTTAGCCATCCCGTGGCAAATTGCTACCTTTACTGTACCGGCGCCTGGGATATCCACCTGGGCCTCCTTAATTCCGGAGAGGCCCCGCACCGGCGCAAGGTTAAATAAATTTACCGGGGGTTGTTGACCGGTTACAAAAAAGTAAGCCGTACGTACCGCTGCCTCCATTACTCCACCGGTAGCTCCAAAAATAATTGCTCCTCCGGTGCATTCTCCCATTAAGGAGTCATAGCTTTCTTCCGGAAGTTTATTAAAATCAATATTTCTTTGTTTTAGCAACCGGGCTAGTTCCCGGGTAGTCAGTACAATATCCACATCCCGGATAGCAGGTTTTTCCATGTATAGTCCGCTATCATTCATTTCTGGACGTTTAGCTTCAAATTTTTTTGCGGTGCAAGGCATAATAGAAACAGAAACAATCTTTTCGGCGGGGATATTTTTATTTTTTGCGTAGTAAGTTTTTACCAAGGCGCCAAACATTTGCTGGGGTGATTTGCAGGAAGACATGTGGGGAAGCAGTTCCGGATAAAAATACTCACAAAACTTAACCCATCCCGGACTACAAGAGGTAAATTGGGGCAGGGGTTTATCAATTTCCCCTTTTATTCTTTTAATTAGTTCGGTTGCTTCTTCCATAATGGTTAAATCCGCCGTAAAGTTAGTATCCAACACGGCATCAAAGCCAAGGCGTCTTAAAGCGGCTACTTGTTGACCCATTACCCAGGCCCCGGCAGGCATCCCAAATTCTTCCCCCAGGGCTACCCGGGTAGCCGGAGCAGTTTGGACCACGACAAATTTTTCCGGATCGGCTAGGGCTTTTAACACCTTCCTTGTATCATCCCGTTCACTTATTGCCCCCGTAGGGCAAACCAGGGTACACTGACCGCAATTAATACAAATAGTTTCGTCTACCACCGGTAAATTATAGAAACTGTATACGGATTGAGTTTCCTGACAGGCTTGGATACATTGACCGCAAAGGATACATTTTTCGTCGTAACGAACAATAGAAGGATTGTCAGGGTCAATGGGAATCCGCCCAACTACATTTTCCGGCCACATCTTTGATTTAGCCAGTAAAGGCGGGGTAATCTCTTCGGTTTGCTTAGGTACGCAACCGCTTAATCCTCCTGCTAATAAACCAGTAAGACCTAACCCGCTAATCATTTTTAAAAAGGCCCGCCGGTTAATTTCTTTGCTTTCTTCCAACTCTTTACTGTTTAGACTCATTATTTTTCCCCCTTATAAATTTTTTATTTTTTATATATAAAAAAATAACCACGAACACTTCCCCTTCCTTAAGGGAGAGAAGCACCTTCATGGTTACTTTTAATGGTCAATGTTTTTACTTGTTTTTTATCTTTTTAACCCTGCTCTTCGTGAACAGGTTTATCTTTAAAACTACCGTAAAACTACCGTAAAACATACAGTAAAATAATATTTGTCCGTAATTTAGTTTTAATTAAATAATTTATAAAAACAGTTAAATTATAAAGCTTTTTGGTTCTTTATAAACCCCCTTAACTTCTAGAACGTGCACGGCACAAGCAATGCAGGGGTCAAAGGCCCGCACAATACGGACCAGTTCAATGGGGTTATCGGCATCCTTTACCGGTGCTCCCACCAGGGCTTCTTCAATTGGACCCCGCTGCCCCTTATCATCTCTGGGGCCTCCGTTCCAGGTGGTAGGTACCACTGCCTGGTAATTGGCAATGGTGTGGTCTTTAATGGTAATCCAATGTCCTAAAGCGCCCCGCGGTGCGTCATTAAGACCTACTCCGCTTCCTTCCTTAGGGATGTCAAAGGGGGCAAAAGTAGGTTCTTCAGGCACCAATTGGTCAAGCCAGCCAAACATAGCGTGAGCCACTAAAGAAGTTTCTATGGCCCGCGCAAAATGCCGGCCTAAAACAGAAAAGGCTTTTTCACCTAAAGCGGCCACATCTTTTTGTTTATTTACCCACATCCGGGCCAACGGTCCCACCTCGTGCGGTAAACCCTCGTAACGCGGCGCCTTTAGCCAGGTATAAGCCCCTTTTTTACGGGGGGTAGGTACGGTAGCTCCTTCTCCCGGATATAGGCCGGTATTTTCGTCATCAAACCAGGAGTACTTTACGTCTTCCGTTATTTTAGAAATATCCACCGGGGCAAACTGCCCTTTGGTGTAACGGCCTCGCTTAAACAACTGCTTTTGCCCGGCCGGGTCATCTTCATCCGAAAGCCTGAACACACCGTAAACCAGCATGTTTTTACAACCGGTCCCAATTTTAAACCAGTCGTCAGCGTAAGCGTTGGCTACCGCCAGGACATCGGGGACATAAACGTTATCAACAAAAGAAGTCAGTTCCTTTAAGTAAGTTTTAAACTGGTCAATTTTTTCCGCCGTTACTATTTCGGTAACCCCTCCGGCGGTAAATACGGTTACGTGAGGCATTTTTGCCCCAAAAATAGCCAGCATCTCCTGAGCCTTTCTTCGCATGGTTAAAGCCTGAATATAATGTTCCACGGCCTTATCGTTAATAGCTTTAGGCAAACGGTAGTCCCCTTTGTAACGGGGAATAAAGGGTGCCGTTTCCGGACCTATAACGTAATCTAATGCCGCCAGGTGGTAAAAATGTAAAAT
>DMDI01000141.1 GCA_003445555.1 Desulfotomaculum sp.
TTGGGTATTATTTTTCTTACCCCAATGACGAGAAATAATCTCATCATCATAAATAAACATCATAATAATTAAAAATAACTATCCTGAAAAATAAAATTTCATCATCAATAGTTAAGGCAGGCCTTATCTCTATGTGAGTCGAGACCTGCCCTTGTTTTAAAAGGTTAAGCTTGGTGTTTTAATAGTGTTCCCTTGAAGGTAAGGTTATTGTAGTACCTTTAGTTACAAATACCCAGGCAGATTCTCCGGGCTTGATTTTATCAGTCTTAACAAAAGATGGAGCTACCCGGGTTACAGCAGGATTTTGGGTTACCAGATTGGGAATCGAAGTAATGTTGAGTTCCGTCCTTCCGGTGGTGCCTACCATGTTCCAGCCTGCTTTCAGGTTTAAAGTAAAATTAGGGGCTAGCTTAGCTATAATTAATACTGTGTCCCCCTGCTTCACAAAGAAGCAAAAAGAACGTCCCCCTGCTTCCCACAAATTTATAAAAAAGTTTATCTTAAATTACCAAATCTTAATCGCTACACTTACAGTTAGCGCTAAGGAAGCAAGGACAATTCCCAAGGTTGCCCAAATTAAAGGCTTTAATTTTCCTTCCACCTGGTCAATCCTAACCGACAGTTTTTCATCAAGCCGGTCAATTCTTGCATCCACCTGGTCAATCCTTGCCGACAGTTTTTCGTCAAGTCGGTCAATTCTTTGCAGTAAAAAGAAAAACTCAGGAGAAGCTACCCGGTAAGGAAATTCAGTTGCTTCCTTTTTAGCTTCTTCACTCATTGTACCCACCAGCCTTTCGCTCCCACTTTCGCGCTCATTTTACCACGCCTTACGGCTGTTCGGCAAGGTAAACGGCCAAAGATAAGATTTTAGCCCATTTGAATTGAAAAAGCAAAAGATTTACTTTATACTCTAAAGAAAAGAATGATAACCAGGTAAATATCCTTGATTTGTTATTAGCTGCCCAAAACATTGGCGCCTGATTACAGCCAGATGTTTTTCTTAAACAACCCTTATTTCTAAAGACGGTCTGTATCCAAAAGCATCTGCCATTGTTTCTTTGTTATCTGCCGAATAAACATATTAATTCCTCTTTAAAGAAGGTAACCAGGGCAGCGGTTCCTTTTGCGCAAGCGTCTTCTATATCTGAGTAAAAACTTCCTTTGCCTCTATTTCCAGCCCGTCCAAAACCAGCGATTTAATCTCACCCTTCTCCTCAACCCGCTGGTTAAGCCCAAAATTTCCCTTCTGACTCACGTGTACTTCAATGCTTTTATCTTCTGGATCAACAATCCAATATTCTCTAACTCCGTGCCTAGCATATATCCTGGCCTTTTTCTTTAAATCGTAGTAGCCGGTGGAGGGAGACAAAATCTCAACCACCAGGTCAGGAGCGCCATTTATCCTGGCGGGCTCTATAATGGGCAACCTTTCTTTAGCAATAAAAATGATGTCCGGCTGGTAGGTTTCTTTTTCTTCAAAAATTACCCAAAATTCTCATTTCGATTTCACCCCGCCAGGAAGCTACAACAATTCATTTACAATCTCCCCGACCATTTTTGCTATTGCCGGCGAAGCAGTCAGGCCGGGGGACTCGATCCCGACAAGGTTAATCAAACCCGGCAGCCCCTTATCTTCCTCATGGTGGATTACAAAATCTTTTTGCCTTTCCCCCGGTCCCTGCAGCTTTGGCCTGACCCCCGCCATTTCCGGCGCCAGGTCATTTAACGCAAGAGCCGGTAGAAATCTCTTGACGCCTTCGTAAAACAGGTGCCGCTTATTTTCATCAACAGTGTATTCGATCTCCCGGATATACTCCACTCCCGGCCCAAGACGCATCCGGCCGTCTAAATCGAGGGTAACGTGAATACCGGCCCCGGTAACTTCAGGCAAAGGAACCGGATAAACAAGTCTTTTCACCAGCCCACTTTTGCCTTTGCCGACGCTAAAATATTCTCCTTTGCAGTAATGCAACCTGTAACCGGCCTTTTTTAAGTCTATTCCGGCCATGGCGGCAACCTTACCGGCATTTAAGCCGGCGCAGTTGATCAATACCCTGGTGAAAAAAGTTAAAGCCCCGCTTGAATCCTGCACCGTCACGGAATATCCATCCCTCTCTTTGGCTATCCCGGTCACTTCCGCCCGGTAAACAACTTCGGCCCCCTTATCTTTCGCTTTCCCCAGGAAAAACTTCATCAACCCGTGAACATCAATGATCCCGGTGGAAGGAACATAAAGGGCGGCTACCGCCTCTACATTCGGCTCAATCCTTTTTACCTCCTGCCGGGTTAAAAGGTAAAGCCCTCCGACCCCATTTTCCGCGGCGTTTTTCAGCAAGGCTTCCAGCTTTTCTCTTTCCAGATCATTTGCCGCCACAACTATTTTGGTCAGCTTCCGGTGAGCAATCCCGTTGCTTGCGCATATTTCATAAAGCAACCGGTTGCCTTCAACACAAGTGCTCGCCTTTAAAGAATTTTTCGGGTAATACAGGCCGGCGTGGACGACCTGACTGTTCCTGCTGCTGGTCTCCTGTCCAAAGGAGTCGTTTTTCTCCAGCACATAAACTTTTCTTTTTCCGTCCGCCACCGCCCAACCTACAGCCAGGCCGATAATCCCTGCGCCAACAACGGCAACGTCGATTATTTCAGCCATTTCTCCCGCCCTTTAAGTTTAGAAACTCTTTTACTTTCTTGTATTTTACCATATTATACGGTCGATCCGGTAGTTCATTGTCTCGCCTGCCTGAAATGCGGTGCTTCCTAACGGTAAATATTTTTGCCGGCGGCAACTTCAATAAACAGATAATTAAATATGGCGTCCCTTTAATTACCTTCCTTTAACTACCTTTATTATAAGGTGTCAATGTACCTGTCCCCTTGACAGACATGGCGTCCCCTTGACATGGGCGTGAGTTAATTTTGGTGCTAAGGTGTTTACAGTGAAAAAAATCCTGCGGACGGACTACAACGGCAGTGGAAGTGGATGTGTGATCGAAAGTTTAAAGACAACGCATGGTCTTAGTCAAAGCAAACTATTTCATTGACACCCACGGTAATTTATTCCGAATAATTTAATATGGCATCCCTCAAATATTCCTTTACTGAAGAGATTTAACAACTACCCTTTTAATGATGAATTGGGCCTCTTCCAAGGTGTTGGCGGCAAACAGTTCTTCCATGAGGCCATCAAGAATTTCCAGGTTGGTCAGCCGCTGGATTCTTTCCATTACTTCACCGGCATCGGCGTTAAATTTGCGCACCATAAATTTGCAGATGTCCTCAATCTTTCCCTCAATCTTT
>DMDI01000127.1 GCA_003445555.1 Desulfotomaculum sp.
GGGGGAAATGCCTGATTTAATCAAAAATAAAGGGGCTTCCTTATGCCTTACCAGTGCTTATTTTTTTGATAAACTAGCAAAAAGAGGTATAAAATCCCACTACCTGGGCGTATTAGAAAATGGTGCCCTTAAGCATCTTGACGAACTAAAAGGTCCGGTCACTAACATGGAAATAAAAATTTTACGGGTAATAAAACCCGAAATCAAAGGCACCGGTTATGATTATTCGGCTTACCAAAAAGAAGGGGTTAATTTCCTCATCCCCCTGGAAGTAATTTACCGTAATTCCCTTCCCGAAGGGTCCAGTATTTTTAAAAGATTAAAAAAGGGAGACTTAAAACCAGAGGAACTAGGTTTAAAGGAAATGCCCACTTCGGGCCAAGTCCTAAAAAAGCCCTGGCTGGATGTTTCCACCAAATTAGAGGCCAGCGATAGATACTTAAGCTGGGAAGAGGCTAAAGAATTGGCCGGACTTACTTCAACGGAAGTTGACCAAATTAAATACACTACTCTACTTATTAACGAGGTTATTACCAAAGAAGCAAGCAGGGCAGGATTTACGCACGAAGATGGTAAGGTAGAATTTGGATTCGATAAAAACCGTACCCTTATGGTGGTCGATACCATAGGAACCCTGGATGAATGCCGTTTCACCTTAACCGGTTTTCCGGTGAGCAAAGAAATAACTCGCCTCTTTTACCGGAATACGTCCTGGTACCGGGAAACAGAAGAGGCAAAGAAAAAGGACCGTCTTGCCTGGCGCGACAAAGTAATCAGCCGTCCCCCTCAGTTGCCCCCAAAATTAAAAGATTTGATTTCTCTGCTTTATGCCTCCTGGGCCAACGAAATAACCCAAAGAATATGGTTTAAGGATACCCCGCCCTTACGGGAGATTTTACCCGAAATTAAGCAAATCATTGCCGGCGTTAATCCTGAGTAATTACCCGGGCTAACCCATGAGTTTACTTACGGGCAAATCTAGTCCGTGAGCAAGCAGGCCGTCTATTATTTTAGCCTCGGTAACCATCCCTTTATACTGCCATTGCCGGTCCAAAACCAAAACCAGATGAAATTTTTGCGGAACAAAAGGCCGGATTATTTCACCCAAAGTAACGTCTTCATAAGTTACCAAAGGTTCGGCTCCCAGAACACCGCTACGGAATAACTCGTTCTTTTTTTGCGTTAAATGTTTTACAAATAAGTAAGGAGCCATATTTTTTTCCCGCGACGCGGCATAAAAAAGAAATAACCCGTTTAAAGAAATATCAAAACCGGTATAACCCAAAGCCAGGCTAAGGGTACCTAAAAAAATAATAATTACCGCCCATATTTGACCGGATTTAATTGCCTGATAGGTAGCCGCCCTAAGTCCGATTCGCCGACTTAAAAAAGCCCGGTAAACCCTTCCCCCGTCTAAAGGCAGGGCTGGCAAAAGGTTAAAACCGGCTATAATAAGATTGCATTGCAAAAAGTAGGGGCTCCATGTTTCAGACCAAAAACCATAATTTTTTAAGGTTAAACATAAAAACACCAGGGCCAGATTGCTTACCGGCCCCGCCACAGCCACATATAGTTCCTTACGAGGATCAAGCTCTAACTCGCTGCTTATGCGGCTTACGCCACCAAAAGGAAGCAGTTCTATATCTTTTACTTTTAGTCCCAGGCGCCTGGCCACCAAGACGTGGGTTAGTTCATGAATTAACACGATTCCAAAGACCAGTAACCCCTTGTCCAGCACGCCGGCCGCAAAAAAAAGGCCTAACAGGAATAGAAAAAAAATGTTTAAATAAAGCTCAATCCCCCATACCCGTCCAAGACGCATATTTACTTTACCCTAACTCCTTGCCAAGGGTAACCTGGTTAACGGGTCAATTAATTTTTCTTTTTCTCTTAACTCAAAATGCAGTCCTCCTCCAGGCACATCACCTTCTTCTCCTATTCGAGCTATAACTTCACCCGCGTTAACCTCTTGGTTAACTGTAACCATAATTTCCGTAACCCCGGCGTATAAAGTGCTTGTACCTTCCCCGTGATTCAATATAAGATATTGACCTAAAGCAGCATCCCTTCCCACCTTGGTTACCTGCCCACTCAACGCGGCTCTGACGGGAGCACCAGGTAAGGCGGCAATATCCAATCCGTGATGAAAACGTTTTAGATTGTCTAAAGAATCAAGCGACCAGCCGAAGCCCCTGGCTACTTTACCGGAAACAGGAACAATTATTGGGGCGCTGAGCACCTGGGGATTCATGGCTTCTTTTGTTTTAATTTCCTTCTCTTTAGGAGTTTTAGGAATTGCCTCTCCGTAGAACTGATGGTCTACATTAACCATCCGCAGGCCAATTTCAACCACCTTTTGCACCACTGGCTGAAAATTCCATTCCGTAGTTAGAATATAACGTAGCCCCTCCCGGGCTTGTTGTCCTAAAGGATGAGAGGTTTGACGCAAAAACAGTACTATCGCCAGGATAACCAGGACAATCAAAAGGCGCCGGAAAGTCCGCCTGATTCTTTGTTTTTTAGGAGGCCATCGGCGCGGCACGGCGGAATAATTTGGCCACCAGTTTTCAGGTTGGTATTTACCGGAACGCATAAATTCTTCCTCCTGTGAGTAGGGGCGTTAAATTTAACGCCCCTACAATTTTCCTTGCCTTAAATATATACTGACTTACAAAGAGGAATATGACAGCTTAAAATATGTAAATATTTAAGTGATACAGTTTAACCTGGTGGATTAAATGAATACTTGTTAAAAAATAATTTTTTTCCGCCGCGTGTAGATATTTAATAGTAAGCCCAGGGCGGCCAAATTCATAATAATGTTGCTTCCCCCATAACTAAATAAAGGTAAAGGGATACCGGTAACGGGCATAATGCCTATAGTCATCCCTACGTTTACAAAGACATGAAAGGCAAACATAGTCACTATTCCACCGGCCAAAAGAATGCCCTCGTTATCCCGGGCGTGAATAATTATTTTAGTTCCCCGGTACAAGATAATAAAATATAAGCTCAAAAGAAATAAGGCCCCCAGAAAACCCATTTCTTCTCCTACCACGGAAAAAATAAAATCAGTATGCCGGATGGGTAAAAAAGTAAAGTGGCTTTGGGTTCCTTCTAAAAAACCTTTGCCTGCCAGCCCCCCCGATCCAACCGCAATTAATGATTGCCAGATATGATAACCGGCCCCCAATATATCCTTTTGGGGGTTTAAGAAAATAATTAACCGGTTCATTTGATATTCTTTTAAGGTATAACGGTGAAATAATTGATGATATTCACTAATAGCCCGGTATTTTTCTTTTAGGGCCATTAATTTAGTAGAATAGGTTTCTGGCCTGCTCAAAGCATTTTTTTCTTTCGCCTCATCTTTGCCTCCCACCTGGCTAATTATTTTTTCTTTTGACCGCAAGGTTAAAATTTGTTTTTCCAGGTTATCTTGAGTCTGGTGAAGGTATGTATGAACCATAAAAATCCCGGTGATGAAAATTATTCCTATTCCTAAAAGAGCCAATAAATGGACGGGTTTAGCCCCGGCAAAAAAAAGCATTCCAAACATAATGGCGATAAGCACCAAAGATGTACCCAAATCAGGTTGTTTTAAAATAACTATGAAGGGTAAACCTACGTATAAAAAACACGGCCCTAATCCCAACCAACCGTTTAGCCGCCCTTCTCTTTTAGCTAAAAAGGCGGCAAAAGTAATAATGATTAAAAGTTTAGCAAATTCGGAAGGTTGAAAGGTTAGAGGACCAATTTGAATCCAGCGTTGGGCCCCTAAAGCAGTGTGTCCAATAAATAAAACCATAATTAACATAAATAAGTTAAGGGCGTAAAGAAAACGGGCTTGTTTAATTATATCTTCGTAAGGAACGTAGACCATTAAAGCCATAACCCCAATGCCTAAAAAAATCCATAAAATTTGCTTGTTAAAATAAGTATAGTCTAAATGCAATAAACGTAAAAATATATTTAAATTTTCAAATTGCCGTAATGATTCGGGAGTGTACTCAAGGGAGGCACTCCCAATCATTATTAGACTAAAAAAAATTAAAATAATGGTAGTTCCAAGTAAAGTATGGTCCAGGCTTTTATACAGCCTTTTATTAAACAATACCCTTTCCTCCTGTTAAGGCTCAAGGCTATACCACAATCATAAACCAAAAAAAACCCGTGGCTGCCAACCTTTCCGGGAAACGCTTGCTAGCCACGGATAAATAAGAAATTAACCCATTAGGGACCGGAAATTATATTTTCCGGTAATCGCTTCATTTGCTTTATGGGAATATTGGCAATTAAAGCTACCTGATTATCATTGCTTTCTAAATTAACCTCTAAACCCGGTTCATCAATTTCCATATAATTAGAAATTACTTTAATCAATTCTGATTTAAGGGCCTGGAGTAATTGTGGTGATACACCGGCCCGGTCATGAACCAACACTAAACGTAATCTTTCTTTAGCTATATCTTTACTAGAGCTGCTTTCCCGGCTAAAAAGACGGGTTAGAAATTCCAACAAGGCCGTTTCCCCCTTTCTTTAGTCCTATCTTACTTTAGCCCAATAATCCGGCGCAGTTTACTTAACATTCCGTTTTGATTCAGATTCATCAGGGGGACGGCTTCCCCCTTAATTCGCTGCACAATATTACGAAAAGCCTGACCGGAGCGCGAACGCTCATCCTGGACAACCGGCTCCCCTTTATTTGTACTGACAACCACCTGCTCATCTTCCGGCACCACCCCTAACAAGTCAACGGCTAAAATATCAATAATATCTTCGATGCTCATCATGTCTTTCTGTTGGACCATCTTATAACGAAAACGGTTAATCACCAACTTGGGATTGCGCAATTCGGCCGCTTCCAAAAGACCGATAATCCGGTCGGCATCTCTTACTGCCGCCACTTCGGGAGTGGTAACCACAATGGCCTTATCCGCCCCGGCAATTGCATTGCGAAATCCTTGCTCGATGCCGGCCGGACAATCAACAATTACGTATTCAAATTCCTGGGCTACATCCTGACATAATTTTTTCATTTCTTCCGAACTTACGGCCGTCTTATCTTTTGTCTGTGAGGCGGGTAAAAGATGAAGCCCCTCGCAATGCTTATCTTTAATTAAAGCTTGCTTTAGACGGCAGCGCCCCCCGGTAACATCTGTCAGGTCATAAACAATACGATTTTCCAAGCCCAATAAAACGTCTAAATTACGTAAACCTATATCGGCATCTATTAAAGTTACTTTATGTCCTAAAGCAGCTAAACCTACTCCCAGATTAGCCGTAGTAGTGGTTTTACCTACCCCTCCTTTTCCGGAAGTTACTACAATTACCTCGCCCATATTGGATACGCGCCTCCTTTCTAACCTACATTTAGAATTTTAACTAAAGTTTGGTAATACTAAATTTTAATTTTATGAATTAATCCTTTCGCAGGGGCGGTAGGGGCGTATAGCTATACGCCCCTACTATTTCCCCCTAACGCCTCTACTATTTCTCTATCGCTCTCCGCTAGCGGAAAAGGCTTCAATGGTTACCACCCCATCTTTAATGCGAGCTACTTCCGGGTAAGTACCAGGCATTTCTTCTTCGTCTGGAGGACGGGTAATGTGATTAGCAATTCTTAGCTGGATAGGTTGCAAACGAAAAGCCATTACCATTGCCTGAGTGTTCCCTTCCGCCCCCGCGTGAACAACGCCGCGTACATTACCCATTACAATAATATTGCCCGCCGCTACTACCTCTGCTCCAGGATTAACATCTCCTAAAATAACCACGTTACCGTTAAAATGAATCTTTTGACCGGCGCGTAAAGTACGCTGAACTAAAATAGTATTTGAATCAATAAAATTACTTTTTATTTCGGATAATGCTTTTTCTGGTAAAGAGGTTGTTTCTTTTTTTGCTTCACTGGCCAAAATAATCTCCTCCCGTTTTGCTGTATTAATTCTACAATAGAAAACCATTTCCTGCTAAAAAGAAAAAATTAAAAAAAGTAATCAGTTTGTTTTAGCTAAATCAAAATAACCATCCAGGATTTGCCTGGCTACCGGCCCGGCCACTCCGCTTCCCTTACCGCCATATTCCATTACCACGGCTACGGCTATTTCAGGTTTTTCATAAGGAGCAAAAGCCAGGATTAAAGCATGGTTATCATGTCCGTGAACTTCGGCGGTGCCTGTTTTAGCCCCGGCTTTATACGAAGCCCCGGCAAAAACCCCGGCGGCCGTTCCATTAGGAGGCAAAGTAACTAAATACAGACCCTCTTTAATTATTTTTAAAGTTTGGGGCGAAGCATTTACTTTATGTACTTCCTGAGGATCAACTTTCCGCAGTAACCTACCGTCAGGGGTAATTATTTTTTTCACCAGGTGAGGACGATAAATAATTCCTTCGTTAACCACAGCCGCTAAATAATTAGCCAGTTGCAAAGGGGAATAATAATTATCTCCCTGGCCAATAGCCATATCCAGCGTATCATACTCCCGCCATTTTAATTCCCATTCAATTTTACTCCTCTTTCGCTCTAAGTCAGCCCGCTTCCCTCTTTGTTCCTGATTATCCTGTTTTAGATAGTCTATTTCTTTTTGTATCCTTACTAGCTCTTTTTGCCATTTTTCATATTTTTGGGCCGGGTTAGGAACCCGTCCGGCTTCTTCACCGGGTAAATCCACCCCGGCTTTTTCGTCCAAGCCGTATTCCCGGGCATAATAAGCCATTTTCTCGGGCCCGGTTAACACACCCAAAGTCCAAAAAAAAACGTCGCAGGAAACCTGAAGGGCTTTACGCAAGTCAACCACCCCGTGCCCTCCGGGCTTCCAATCTTTTTTATATTTATAATAACCGGTACAATTAAGAGTGTAGGCACCGGTAATCTTTTTACTTTCTAAGGCCGCCGTTGCCGTAACCATTTTAAAAGTCGAACCAGGAGGATAGCGGGATAGAGCGCGATTTATTAAGGCTTTTTTTTCATTTACCTCCGCCCAGTCTTTCTCTCGAATTCCTCCTACAAAAATATTTGGGTCGTAGGCAGGATAGCTGGCCATGGCCAATATTTCCCCTGAATATACCGAAAGCACTACGGCTGCTCCGGCCCGGGCCTCGAAGTAGCCGGCAGTTAAAGCACGCTTTATCCCCTGAGCCAAAGCATCCTGAGTAAGACGCTGCAAGCGGGCGTCAATGGTTAAAAATAAATTATTTCCCGGCACGGCTTCTTTAATCCCTAAGTCACGTACGGGCCGGCCCAAAGCATCTACTTCTACCTGGCGTGCCCCTGGCGTACCCCTTAAGTATGCTTCATAAAATTTTTCCAGGCCTTCTTTACCGATTAAATCCTTTAAGTAATAACCTTCGTCCTTATGAACCGCCAACTCACGTTCGTTAATTTCCCCAATGTAACCTACCACCGGTACCAACAAATCCCCGTAAGGATATTTACGCTCCGGCTCAACATCTACCACCACCCCGGGCAATTGATAGCGTTGTTCCTCTATTTTAAAAATAGTTTGGGGGGTTATGTCACGGGCTATTTTTATTGGTTCGCCAGGAGAAAACTTTTCTTTCACCTCCTTATTTTTAGTAAATTTATTTATTTTTACTTGAATTTCAGCTTTTATTTGCTCTTTAGTTTTTCCCTGAAAAGATTTATCCCCTTGCAGTAATTCGGCCAAATAATTCACTACTTGAGCTGATTCTTTTAAACCCAAATTGGTCAGGGAAATGGTATAAACAGGACGATTACTTACTATCCTAACGCCAT
>DMDI01000139.1 GCA_003445555.1 Desulfotomaculum sp.
TTTTTGTTCATCGCTTCAATTTTATTTAAAAGTTTTGGTTCACAATATGGTCCTTTTTTTAATGAACGTCCCATTTTCTTCTACCTTCATTTCCTTCTTTTTATAATTAACCGGGCACTAGGCTTCTTTTTCCTCGTTCGAGCCCCTAAAGCCGGTTTACCCCATGGTGTTACCGGATTACGGCCAATGGGAGAGCGTCCCTCACCTCCGCCATGCGGGTGGTCTACCGGATTCATGGTTACGCCTCGAACAGTAGGCCGCCGGCCTAACCAGCGCGTGCGCCCTGCTTTACCCACCGTAATATTTTCGTGCTCCGGATTACTAACTTGACCAATGGTGGCCCGGCACTCCTGTAAAATTAAACGTATTTCCCCCGAGGGTAAACGTATGTGCGCGTACTTACCTTCTTTGGCCATTAGCTGGGCGGCGGCCCCGGCAGAACGAACCACTTGACCTCCTGCGCCCGGGTAAAGTTCAATATTATGGATCATTGTACCCAGGGGAATATGGCGCAAAGGCAAAGTATTCCCTATCGTAATATCGGCTTCTGGTCCGGAAGAAATCTTCATCCCTACTTTTAAGCCATCAGGAGCTAAAATATAGCGTTTTTCTCCGTCAGGATAACTTAAAAGAGCAATCCGGGCTGAACGGTTAGGGTCATATTCAATACTGGCCACTTTAGCCGGCATACCATCTTTTTCCCGTTTAAAATCAATAATCCGATAAAGACGTTTATGTCCCCCGCCCCGGTGACGCACGGTAATCTTACCTCTAACGTTACGTCCCCCGGTTTTTTTCAATGGTCTTAGTAAAGACTTTTCTGGTTTAGTAGTGGTAACTTCCTCAAAAGTAGAGACAGTCACAAAACGACGCCCTGGTGAAGTGGGTTTAAATTTTTTAACCGCCACTCTTGATACCTCCTATACACCTTCGAATATTTCTATTCTATCCCCTTCTCTTAAAGTAACTATGGCTTTTTTAATTTCAGGAGTACGGCCAACAATATTACGCACTCTTTTGGCTTTGCCTTTAACCCGTACGGTGTTTACCTTTTTTACTTTTACTTTAAAAAGTTCCTCTACCGCTTTTTTAACTTCTACTTTATTTGCAGTCAACGCAATAATAAAAGTATACTTACTTCCTTGCACCAAAGACAGGCTTTTTTCTGTTATTACCGGCTTTTTTAGTATATCCCGCGGGTTTTTCATTTAGCCAGGACCTCCTCGCACCTATCCAAAGCCTCTCTAGTCATAATTAACTTTTGATAAGCTAAAATATCGTAAACACTCATACCGGTAAGGGGTAGAAATTTAACCCCTGAGATATTTCGGGTAGATTTCAGCGCATTTTCGTCTGGTCCGGCTGTCACCAGCAATGTTCTTTCCCTAATTTCCATTTTATCAAGCAGCATAAGGATATCTTTTGTCTTTGGCCGGCTTAATTTTAAATCCTCAAGGATAAAAAGATTCCCTACCTTTACTTTCGCCGAAAGGGCAGATTTCAAAGCCAGCCGGCGCATTTTTTTTGGCATATTATAGCTATAGTCACGGGGGTGAGGCCCAAAAACAATTCCTCCCTTGCGCCAAATAGGAGAACGGGTACTTCCGTGTCTAGCCCGGCCGGTTCCTTTTTGGCGCCATGGTTTCCGTCCCCCGCCACGCACTTCTGCTCTTGTTTTAGTATCATGAGTGCCTAGTCGTCTGCCCGCTAACTGTTTTACTACCGCCTGATGGATTACGGCCTCATGCACCGGAACACCAAAAACCTCGTCTTTTAAATCTATTTCCCCTACCCGATCACCGTCAATATTATACAAGGCTGCTTTAAGCACAATTCTTCCTCCTCCTGGAAGTTGGAAATTGGAGGTTAGAGGTTGGATCAAGGAATTCGCCCTAATCCAACTTCCAACTTCTAACCTCTAACTTCCAACTTCCAAATTATTCGCCCTAATCCATCCAACTTCTAACTTCTAACCTCTAACTTCCAACTTCCAAACTACTTTTTATTAATAATAAACCCTGACGTACCCCAGGTACTGCTCCTTTTAATACCAGGAGGTTTTTTGCCGCATCAACCTGAACAACTTTTAAATTTTGTACCGTTACCCGCTCTGCTCCGTAATGACCGGGAAGCTTTCTTCCCTTAAAAACACGCGCCGGCCCCTTAGCCCCTAGTGAACCGGGTCGTCTATGGTACTTTGAGCCATGGCTCATGGGACCACGTTTAAAACCATGCCTTTTTATCCCACCGGCAAAACCCCGGCCTTTTGATATACCGGTTACGTCGCATCGATCTCCAGGGGCAAAAATATCCGCCTTAATTTCCTGCCCAACCTCATAAGGCGTAATATCATTCAACCGTAATTCCCTTAAAAAACGCCTTTCCTTTACCCCAGACCGGGCAAAATGACCTTTAAGCGGTTTGTTAAATTTTTTTTCCCGTTTACTTCCATAACCAACTTGAATGGCGCTATAGCCATCCGCCGCCGGTGTTTTTTTCTGAACCACAATACACGGGCCAGCCTCAATAACGGTAACTGGAACGGCTACTCCGTCAGGTAAAAAAACTTGCGTCATCCCAATTTTTCGACCCAAAATGCCTTTTTCCATTTATTTTCCACCTTTAAAGTTTAATCTCTATATCCACCCCAGCCGGTAAATCTAAACGCATTAAAGCATCCACTGTTTTAGGTGGCGGTTCTAAAATATCAATTAATCTTTTGCGCGTTCTCATTTCAAACTGTTCTCGCGAATCTTTATCTTTGTGGGGGGAGCGCAAAATAGTATAAATATTCTTTTCAGTAGGCAAAGGTATTGGCCCTACTACCTCAGCCCCGGTTCTTTTTGCTGTTTCCACAATTTTTTGCGCTGATTGATCCAGCATACGGTGGTCATAAGCCTTTAAGCGAATTCGAATTCTTTGATTTTTCATCTTCAAACCTCTTTTTTATTCAATTATGGAAGAAACCACACCTGTTCCTACGGTACGGCCCCCCTCCCGAATGGCAAAACGAAGCCCTTCTTCAATAGCAATAGGGGTAATTAGCTTAATAGTTAAACGGACATTATCCCCAGGCATTACCATTTCTATCCCTTCCGGCAATTCGGCAACCCCGGTTACATCAGTAGTGCGGAAATAAAATTGGGGGCGATAACCGTTAAAAAATGGTGTGTGCCGTCCTCCTTCTTCTTTGGTTAACACATATACTTCGGCGTTATAGTGGGTATGGGGCTTAATGCTTCCCGGCTTGGCTAAAACCTGCCCCCGCTCCACTTCTTTACGCTCTATGCCCCGCAAAAGACAGCCAATATTATCTCCTGCCTGCCCTTGATCTAAAACCTTACGAAACATTTCCACTCCCGTAACTACTGTTTTCCGTGGTTTATCCATTAAACCAACAATTTCTATTTCATCAGAAACCTTCACTATTCCCCGCTCTACCCGGCCGGTAACTACCGTACCACGACCGGTAATGGTAAAAACATCTTCAATGGGCATTAAAAAGGGTTTATCAATCTCCCGTTTAGGGGTGGGAATATAATTATCCACTGCATCCATTAATCCCCATATAGACTTGCAATTGACACAATCATGCTTGCCGCAGCCACATTCCATGGCTTTTAAGGCTGAACCGGCAATAATAGGAATTTCATCACCCGGAAATTCGTAAGCAGAAAGAAGCTCTCTTACCTCTAATTCTACCAGTTCTAGTAGTTCCGGGTCATCTACCATGTCTACTTTGTTTAAAAAAACCACAATATAAGGAACCCCTACCTCCCGGGCTAAAAGAATGTGTTCTCTGGTTTGCGGCATTGGACCGTCTGCGGCTGAAACAACCAGGATAGTCCCATCCATTTGAGCGGCCCCGGTAATCATGTTTTTTACGTAGTCGGCATGACCAGGGCAATCAACGTGGGCGTAGTGCCGCGCGTTGGTTTCATACTCCACGTGAGCAACATTAATGGTAAGACCGCGTTCTTTTTCTTCCGGAGCATTATCAATATCTTCGTATTTTTTTGGCTGGGCCTTACCTTCCTTGGCCAGACAAAAGGTTATCGCCGAGGTTAAGGTAGTTTTACCGTGGTCCACGTGCCCAATAGTACCAATATTCACGTGAGGTTTAGTTCTTTCAAATTTTGCTTTCGCCATTGTTTTATTTCCCCCTTTTAGTAATTGGTATTTGGAAGTTGGAAGATAGAAGGTTTGATTTAAACTCTACTTTTTCCATTTTCAACTAACCCTCTAACCTCCAACTTCCAACCTCTATCTTCCATAAGACCATTTCATTCCCCGCCGGTTAATAATTTTTTCGGCTTCATTAGAGGAAACTTCAGCGTAGTAACTAAACTGCATGGTATATGTCCCCCTTCCTTTGGTGGCCGAGCGTAAATCAGTAGCGTAACCAAACATTTCAGCCAGCGGAACATAGCCACGTACAATCTGTATTTTTCCCTGAAAAGACAGCCCTTCAATTCGCGCCCGCCGCTGCTGAAGGTCCCCCAACACATCTCCTACATATTCTTCAGGAACCACTACTTCTATCTTCATAACCGGTTCTAAAAGCACCGGGCTTGCCTTCCGGGCCCCGTTTTTAAAGCCCTGTGAGGCCGCTATTTTAAAAGCTACTTCTGACGAATCCACTTCATGATAAGCCCCGTCTACCAAAGTTACCTTCAAATCAGTCATGGGATAACCGGCTAATCCCCCTGTTTCCATTGCTTCACGCACTCCCGCTTCCACCGCCGGAAGATATTCTTTAGGCACTACACCCCCCGTTGTCTTATCTTTAAACTCATACCCATTTCCATGGCTAACCGCAGGCTCTATTTCTAAATACACATGCCCATACTGACCATGTCCCCCCGTGTGACGGATATACTTTCCTTCTGATTTGACTTTTTCCTTAATTGTTTCTTTGTAGGCCACATTAGGTTTACCAACATTAGCTTCTACCTTAAATTCCCTTAATAACCGGTCGACAATAATCTCTAAGTGCAGTTCTCCCATCCCTGAAATAATCGTCTGTCCTGTCTCAACGTCAGTATATACTTTAAAGGTCGGATCTTCCATGGTTAGCTTCAAAAGGGCCGTTCCCATTTTATCCTGGTCAGCTTTAGTCTTCGGTTCAATAGCCACCGATATAACCGGAGCCGGGAATTCTATAGCTTCTAAAACAAGGGGATGATTTTCATCGCATAGGGTATCCCCTGTAAAAGATTCTTTAATTCCAACCACCGCCACAATATCACCTGTATACATAGTATTTACTTCTTCCCGGCGGTTGGCGTGCATTCTTAATATCCGGCCAATACGCTCCCGTTTATGTTTGGTGGGATTATGCGCCGTGGCCCCAGTGCTAATTTTGCCTGAATAAACCCTTAAAAAAGTCAGCCTGCCTACGTAAGGGTCAGTCATAATTTTAAACACCAGAGCGCAAAAGGGCTCTTCATCCTTTGGCGCCCTTACCTCAATGGAGCCAGTGTTTGGATTTGTTCCTTGAACACCATTAACGTCGGTGGGAGCAGGAAGATAATCACAAATTGCCGTAAGGAGAGGTTGGATCCCTTTATTTTTAAAGGCGGCGCCACATAAAACAGGGGTTATTTTTACCTCCAGCGTAGCTTTACGAATAGCCCGCTTAATTTCTTCAACTGATGGTTCTTCACCTGCCAGGTATTTCTCCATTATTTTTTCATCTGTTTCCGCGCAAACTTCCAGCAATTTTTCCCGGTATTCCGCCACCAGTTCTTTCATATTCGTTGGAATAGCTATTTCTTCCTGTTCGGTTCCTAATTCATCCCGGTAAATAAAAGCCTTTTGTTGCACCAAGTCTATTACCCCGTCAAACTTATCTTCGGCCCCAAGAGGCAACTGAATAGCTACCGGATTTGCGTTTAAATGCGTCCGCAACATTTCACAGGCGCGGAAAAAGCTTGCCCCTATCCGGTCCATTTTATTAATATAAGTAAGACGCGGAATATCATACTTATCTGCCTGCCGCCATACAGTTTCTGACTGGGGTTCTACGCCTCCAACCGCGCAAAAGACCGCGATAGCCCCATCTAGAACGCGCAAAGAACGTTCCACTTCCATAGTGAAGTCTACGTGGCCAGGGGTATCAATGATATTTATATAACAATCTTGCCAGCGACAGGTAGTGGCCGCCGAAGTAATAGTAATCCCTCGTTCTTGTTCCTGCACCATCCAATCCATGGTCGCAGTACCCTCATGGACTTCTCCTATCTTATGGACTCTGCCCGTGTAAAACAAAATTCGCTCGGTAACCGTTGTTTTGCCCGCGTCAATATGAGCCATAATTCCTATATTACGGATATTATCCAACAAGATTTGCCGTTTTACGCCAGGCAAGGATGAGATAGGCAACGTCATAAAAATTCTCTCCCTAGTCTTTTACCACCGGTAATGGGCAAAAGCTTTATTAGCTTCGGCCATTTTATGGGTATCCTCTTTCTTCTTTACGGTCACTCCCGTATTATTAGCCGCATCCATAATCTCAGCCGCTAATTTTTCCGCCATACTTTTCCCCGAGCGCTGCCGGGCAAAGTTGGTCAGCCATCGAATCCCTAAGGTTTGCCGCCGCTCCGGCCGTACTTCTATTGGCACCTGATAATTAGCCCCGCCTACCCGGCGGGCTTTTACTTCTAGTACAGGCATAATGTTCTTTAAAGCCAAGTCAAATATCTCAAGCGGAGGTTTTTTTGTTTTTTGCTGAATAATTTCAAAGGCCTGGTAGCAAATTTTTTCCGCCAAGCTTCTTTTTCCCTCATGCATAACCTGATTAATTAATTTAGTTACGGCAACTTTCCCGTAAAAAGGATCGGCTATTACCTCACGCTTAGGTACCGCGCCTCTTCGTGGCATTTTCCTCCTCCTTCTCCCGGAAGTTGGAAATTGGAG
>DMDI01000134.1:0-4053 GCA_003445555.1 Desulfotomaculum sp.
TTTTGAAGACTCCGGTCCCGAAGAAATACTCTCAGGAAGAAACCTTTTGTTTTGGGGTCCGGGAGCCCGCAGATTTCCGGAGGGGAAGCGCGGGGTGGGGCGGGTGGTTGGCCGGCCCTTTACGGGGCCACCGGGGTCTTTTTACCGTACGGCCCGCCGGCGTGATTTTTCTTTGCCCCCTTCCGACCCAACCATTTTAGACCGATTGAAAAACAGCGGTCTAACGGTGTTTGCCGTAGGTAAAATAAAAGATATTTTTACCGGGCAGGGAATAACCCATTCTGTAACCACCCAAAACAATCAAGAGGGAATTGATAAAACTCTGGTATTTTTAAGTAAAAAGGAAAAGGGGCTGATTTTTACCAACCTGATTGATTTTGACATGCTTTACGGTCACCGTAACGACCCTTATGGTTACGCTAAAGCGTTGGAAGAATTTGATACCCGTCTTCCCGAAATTTTTAGAGCTCTGCAACCAGATGATATTTTAGTTCTTACTGCCGACCACGGTTGCGACCCTACCACCCCCAGCACCGACCACAGCAGGGAATATGTCCCTTTGCTGGTTTACGGGAAAAAAGTAAAAGCAGGCGTTAATCTGGGTGTGCGCGATACTTTCGCTGATGTTGCGGCTACTATAGCCGATATTTTTAACCTTTCTTTTCCCAATCCCAAGGGGAAAAGTTTTGCCCCGGAAATTTTATCTTAAATGAGGCTTTAAGATGGATAGGCTTTATTATGAACGAAAAGTCTGGGAAAAAGGTTTTCATTTGGTAGCGGGGATTGATGAGGCCGGCCGGGGGAGTTTAATTGGGGCGGTAGTGGCGGCGGCCGTAATATTACCCCGGAACTTCCTGTGCCCCGAAATTAAAGACTCCAAAATGCTTTCCGCGGCCAAAAGAGAATTACTTTATGAGCTTATTTACCAGAAGGCACTAGCCGTTGGGGTGGGTTTGGCTGAGCTTGAAATGGTAGAGCGTCTTAACGTTAAAAATGCGGCGCGCCAGGCCATGTTGAAGGCGGTGAATAATTTAGTCTTTAAACCTGACTATTTGCTTGTTGACGCCGAAACTATAGCCCTAAACATTCCTCAGGAAAATATTATTAAAGGGGATATTAAAAGCCAGAGTATTGCTGCTGCCTCCATTATAGCCAAAGTAACCAGAGACCGTCTGTGTTTAAAGTGGGATGCCCTTTATCCTGTATACGGATTTAAAGAAAACAAAGGTTATTTAACCCGCCGGCATAAAGAAGCCCTCCTGGCGCACGGACCGTGCCCCATCCACCGGCCGTCTTTTTTAAAAAATTTGCTTTAAAATATTGCTACTTAAAAACATTTCCTTTTAATGAATTTTTTCTTTTAAAAGAATAACAAAAAATATATTCGTTCATATAATAAATTAAAATAGTAACCCGGGTTGCTTAAAATTATGGCTCAAAGGAGGAAACTTTACGATGGATGTAATTGAAAAGACCGACACGGTAGAAAAACCGGAAGTTGATAAGAAAGGCCTTATTTTTGGCCTTCTCACCCCTCAATTACTAGGGTTACTTATCGCCGGTTTAGGTTTATTTTTAGTAATTGTGGGATGGAATTTAGGTTCGGCCGTGGTAGGATTTATTGGCGCCGTTCTTTTTTTAATCGGGATAATTATCTTTGCTTTGTAAAAAAAATGTTTAATCCTGTCCACTTTAGTTAAGGGCTACGTACGGTAGCCCTTTGTTCTTAAAAATATCTTTTAATTAACTGTATGGGGATGTGTTTTTATTGGTAAATCCAGCAAATAAAAGTATTAATGGTATCCTGGAGAGGATAAATAAAAAAATAGAAGACGTTAAAACTAACCGGCCGGAATTCTTGCCCGTGGATAAGCTTAACGCTGATCTGGCTGTTCTGGTTAAGGCGGTTACGCAGTTGAAGCAGTACCAAAATCAAAAAGATAAAATTCTAAAACAGCTTGATCAAATAGCCCAGGAAGTAAATAAAATGAAAAATTTAATACCGGGGGGTTAATGATATATTTATGTCTAGAAAAAATTTTTGGCTGGAAGAAGAATCATCTCTAGGAAATGAACTAATTATATTGTTAAAACCTGGCTTAAAAGCAAAGATTGTTCTTGATTTGTTAAAGAGGCACGGGGCAAAGAACATCTCCTTTTTGCCTTTAATCAACGGGGTGGTGTGTACGGGTCTATTGGAAAAAATGTTAAAATCTTTAAAGGCCCAAAAAGAAGTTTTGCGTATTGAAGAAAACATAAAAGTTAAATTATACCCGGTAGTAAGGATTAAACCCTCCTGGAGCGAGTCTATTTTTAAGGCTAAAGGAGGACAGCAAATAATTCCCTGGGGAACAGCCCGCATTGGCGCAAATAAAGCCTGGCCTGTTTCACAAGGAAAAACAGTTAACGTAGCCGTCCTGGATACAGGAATTTACGCCAAACACCCCGATTTAAAGGCCAATGTAAAAGGCGGCGTTAATATAATCAATTCTAAACGCCCTTTTTATGATGATAACGGCCACGGTACTCACCTGGCCGGCACTATTGGCGCCGTAGACAATGGGGCTGGTATTATTGGCGTAGCCCCGCAGGTCAATCTTTTTGCCGTAAAAGTATTAGACGAAAACGGAAGGGGTAGTATTAAAGATATAGTTACAGGTTTAGGCTGGTGCGTCCAAAATAAAATGCAGGTGGTAAATATGAGCTTTGGCAGTGATCGCCCCAGTGCCGCCCTTCACCAGGCCGTAAAAGCCGCCGCCGGAACAGGGATAGTCTTGGTGGCTGCGGCCGGTAATGACGGGAGTAAGAATTCCGTGGATTACCCGGCGGTGTACCCGGAGACTATTGCGGTTGGCGGGATAAACGAAAAAGATCAGCTTTTTGTTTTTAGCAGTCAGGGTCCGGAAATAGATTTAGTAGCTCCGGCAACACATGTTCTCTCTACGGCCAGAGGGGGTGGGTATGAAAAGATGAGCGGCACGTCTATGGCGACTGCTCACGTAAGTGGAGTAACAGCCTTATTAATAGCTCATAATCCCGAAAAAGGTTCGACCGGGGTAATTAAGAATCTAAAAATTACGGCCGAAAATATAAAAGGCCTCAAGTCTACCCAGCAAGGGGCGGGTTTGGTACGGGCAGACTATGCTTTGCAGGGGCGGCATGAACAGCTAGATTTATCTTTAGCCCCAGAAGTAAACGAAAACGTATCTTAAAAAGAAGGAAGATGGGTGAAGGTTAAGATACCTCTATCCCCCACCCCCTCCCTTCCCCCGTCAGAGGGGGGAGGAAAAGGGTGGGGGTTTATCCCTTTTTTAAAGGTATAATTTTTATTCTTTGTTCATATAAGTTTAAATAAAATTAAAGTTTTAGATAAAGTCCTAAACAGCTAAGGAGTGAAAACATTGGATTATCTTTCCGGTAAATCAACTAATGAATTGCTAGACCAACTAATTAAAAAAGTTGACCAGTTACAGCTTGATAAAAGACATGAAATAGAGCAAACTAAAAAAGTTAGCGCGGCGGTTACGGCCATAGATAAACTTTCTGAAGAAATAACCCGCTTTAGTGAAACGGCAAAACAGGAGGAACAAACCATTGCCCGCCTTAGTGAGCTTATTTTACAGGTGGATGATTTATTAAAGAGGCAAGAACAAATTCAATTACCTTTCTCTCTAGAGCAAAAAATAAAGAACTTTATTAATCATACTAAATTGGCCACCCAGACCGTGGAAGTTTTTACCGCCGGGATTCAAATAATCTCAGAAGGTGTATTTAAGTTGTTTAAAGAAAAACAACCGTTAAAACTTGAACCGGGTATTTCTTTAAATAATCCGGTGAATGTCCCGGCTCAAAATAAGGAAAACGTAAGGTTAGATGAATTAATGTCTTACGCCAATACAATATTACAAGGTTTTGCTAAAAAAGGAACTTTACCGGAAGATATGCAAGCAAAACCGCCCTCAGAAATTGAGGGTAAACAAGATGTTGTTAAAGAGAGCCCTCAATAATCTCAAGAGAAAGAAACCGCTATAATATAAGTAGAGTGCGTCTCTA
>DMDI01000134.1:4316-13239 GCA_003445555.1 Desulfotomaculum sp.
GGTCAACCGTCCCGGTTGACAAACAAAAAAGCCGTTTTGTATTTATCCCGACTATAACTATTTTTGTAATCCTGTATTTTTATAAATCATTTCTGTTAAAAAGGACAAGCCTTCAGTAAGTAATAAATGAAGTCAAGCATAAGATAAAGCCGCTTTATACGTAAATGTTACTGAACGAAAATTGTATTAATAAATGGGTTGATTTGCTTATCCGAGGTTTTAAGAAATGAAAATTTACTGGCATGGTCACGCTTGCTTTTTAATTGAAACAACCAAACTCCTTTTGGTCACTCAAGCCAACAGTTTACTAATTTTTTCCGGCACCTCGGATGGCATTTCGACTACCAGAGCACCGGCCATAGAAAGAGTTTTAACTTTACTCTGGTAGGTTCCTCTCCCTCCCCTGATAATTGCTCCGGCATGGCCCATCTGCTTTTCCGGGGGTGCGCTCTTACCGGCGATATAGGCTATTACCGGCTTGGGCATCTCTTTAATGTAAACTGAGGCTTCTTCCTCAGCATCACCGCCAATTTCACCAATTAATACAACCGCTCTGGTTTCCGGATCAGCTTCAAAAAGTTTTAATATCTCAACAAAAGTAAGCCCCTTTACGCAGTCCCCACCCATACCGACAGCAGTAGACTGTCCAAATCCAGCTACAGCCAGTTTTTTTGCAATCTCATAAGCTAAAGTTCCGCTACGGGATACCAACCCCACCGGACCAGGGATAAAAAACTGATTGGGCGGGATACCGATTCGGCACTTTCCAGAAGAAATAATGCCAAATGTATTAGGACCAATAAGAATTGCTCCTTTGCGCCGGGCATAAGAGATAAACTCAAGTTCGTCATGGATCGGAATGTGTTCGGTAATTACCACCACAATCCCGATTCCAGCTTCCAGGGCCTCCATCACAGCGTCTTTAGCTATTGCAGCTTGGATAAAGATTACCGTGGCATCAACCTGGTGGTTTTCTAAAACTGCTTGTACAGTGTCATAAACCGGCACGCCTTCAAATGTTATACCGCCTTTTCCAGGAGCTACACCGGCAACAACTTTTGTACCGTAAGCTAACATTTGCCTGGTATGAAAAGAACCCTGCTTACCGGTTATGCCTTGAACAATCACCTTAGTATTTTGATTAACAATAATAGCCATTAAAACCATTCCTTTAACTAGAACTACCTGCTGGCGCATATGCATGCGGCCAACTCCACTGCTTTAGCCGCTGCTTCCTCCATATCTGTGTATGCCTCGATACCGCACTCCTGTAAAATACGCCATCCTTCATCCTGGTTAGTTCCCACCAGTCTGATTACTACCGGTACCTGGATGCCAGGATCTTTCTTCTTAACTTTCGCGTAAGCTCTGGCAACATCATCACAGCGAGTACTACCGCCGAAAATATTAATAAAAATAACTTTCGGCTTCTTCGCCAGTAAAATTTCTAAAGATCGAGCAATAGTTTCTGTATCGGTTCCACCAACTACATCCATAAAATTAGCCGGTGTTCCGCCATAATACAGAAGTATATCCATGGTACTCATGGCAATGCCGGCCCCATTAGCCATTATGGCAATGTCCCCTTTTAGTTCGACGTAAGAAACACCGAGGTCCTGGGCCAGCTTTTCCGTTTCGGTTTGGTCTTCTATATATGGAATATCTTTTTGTCTAAACCGGGCATCAGGATCAATAATTACCTTGGCGTCAGCAGCAAAAATTTTCTCCCCACTAAATACCAGCGGGTTAATCTCAACCAGTACCGCATCTTTTTCCTGGAACACTTGATAAGTTGCTAAAATTGCCTTAACCAGTTCTTTTCCGTGCTGGCTGCCTAAACCCAGACCCAACCGGCGAACAATGTTACGGGCAATAAAAGGGTACATGCCAAGTTCTGCATCGGTATGTACCTTTAAAATCCGGTTTTCAGGTACTTCTTCAATATCTATGCCACCCTGATTAGAAGCAATAATCACTGGACTTTTAGCTCCTTCATCAATCGTAACGGCTAAATAAAATTCTTGATCAACCGCTAAATTTCCTTCTACCAGTAGCTTTTCTACCAGATAACCCTGGATATTTGTGCCTAACAATTCTAAAGCAATACTTTTAGCCTCTGCTGGTGTGCTTGCAAATCTAATGCCGCCGCTTTTTCAGCGTTTACCCGAAAGAATCTGTGCTTTGATTACTACCGGACCAATTTCTGCAGCCGCCAAAGCTGCTTCATCAGCACAAGAGACCACTTTTCCTTTTGGTACCGACAGGCCAAAACGGTTTAAAAGTTCTTTTCCCATATATTCAAATATTCTCACTGGCCTAACTTTTCCTCCGACTGTTTATCTCAATCCGGCTGTTTAACGTCATTTAAATTATACTATTACCAAAATATAATAAATGATTTAAAAAATCAACAAAAATCGTGATACTAAACCGATTGCCAAAGATTTGCAGATGCGGTTAAATGCCAATAGCCAGTTGGAAAAAGATGCAGTCAAGAAAACTTTTTCTTGACTTAGTCATGGACTTAGTTTATACTGCTTTAAGCAAGAGGTGATTTAAATGCCACTACAAGTAAACATACATGATGCAAAAACCCACTTTTCCAAGCTTTTAGAACAAGTAAGCACAGGAAAAGAGGTCATTATTGCTAAAGCTGGCAAGCCCGTTGCACGCCTGGTTCCGATAACAAAACAACCTGACAAGCGCACCCCTGGAAGCGCTAAAGGAAAAATTACCATTGCGCCTGATTTTAATGCGCCGCTTCCCGAACTAATTTTAGAGACATTTGAAAAATGAGAGCGCTTTTAGACACTCACACCTTTTTATGGTGGATCACCGATAACCCATCATTGTCAGACCGAGTTTGCGAAATCATAAGCGATGGGAAAAATACTCTATTCTTTAGCGCTGCCAGTGGGTGGGAGATGGCAATTAAAGCAAAGTTGGGTAAGCTGCAGTTACCAGACAACCTGGAGTCTTTTATTTTCGAACAACTGCTCATAAATGCTACTGCCCCCTTACCTATTGAAATGCATCATGCCCTGTATGTCTATGTCCTTCCAGATTATCACCGTGATCCTTTTGACCGGCTTCTTATTGCGCAGGCTATACTTGAAAACCTGCCTATTATAACGACCGATCCGCAAATTGCCCAATATCCGGTTGAGGTTATTTGGTGATATAGGGAATTATGTCCAGGAGCATTATTCTGCTTCCTTTTTAATTGTTTATACGCCTCTATTTGACTTATCAGGTAAAATCTTGGCCGCATAATAAATGCCGTAAAGTTTACACTTATCCTTATATGTGCTAAAATAAAAAAAGTAAATATAAGCAGGGCGTTAAATATAACGCCCCTCCGGTAGGGTAAATTAATAGCGAGGAGGTGAATTAGGTGGCTTTAACCTTAGAAAAAAAACAGGAGGTAATTACCCGGCATAAACTGCACGAAAAAGATACCGGCTCACCAGAGGTCCAGGTGGCCATTTTTACGGAAAAAATTAATGTCTTAACCGAGCATTTGAAGGTTCACAAAAAAGATTATCATTCACGCCGTGGTTTGTTGAAAATGGTTGGTAAACGGCGTTCGCTTTTAAATTATTTACGTGATCATAATTTTAAACGATACCGGGATTTAATTGAAAAACTAGGACTGCGTAAATAAAAATGAATTATGTTTAAAAGTACTTTTAAAAATGGATAATAAATATTAAGTTTTAACAGGAGGTATAGCATGTCAACGCAGCCGGTTTTAAAAAAGAAGTTAGAAATAGGCGGCAGAGCATTACAAATAGAGACCGGAAGAGTAGCCCGGCAATCTGGGGGCGCAGTACTGGTAAGTTACGGTGATACAGTGGTTCTGGTTACAGCAACCAGGTCAAAAGAACCGCGGGAGGGAATTGATTTTTTTCCGTTGACGGTGGACTATGAAGAAAGGCTGTATGCCGTCGGAAAGATACCGGGTGGTTTTATTAAGCGCGAAGGTCGCCCCAGCGAAAAGGCTGTTTTATCAGGACGGTTGATAGACCGGCCGATTCGTCCCTTGTTTCCCGAAAACTTTCGCCACGAAGTACAGATTATAGTGACCGTACTTTCAGTTGACCAGGATAATGTTCCTGAAATTATCAGCTTAATTGGGGCCTCCGCGGCTTTGCAGATAAGTGAAATTCCTTTTCAGGGCCCTGTAGGGGGCGTTATTGTTGGTTTAGTTGATGATCAGTACGTGATTAACCCTACTTTAAAACAGACAGATAAAAGCAAAATGAACTTGGTAGTAGCCGGAACAACCCAGGCCGTAATGATGGTCGAAGCAGGGGCCCAGGAAGTTACGGAAGCAGATGTGCTGGAGGGAATAGCTTATGGCCACGGAATAATAAAAGAAATTTGTGCTTTTATTACTTCCTTTCGGGAAGAAGCTTTAACTTTAGGATTAGCCAAGCCCAAAATTGAACTGGCGGAACCTGATCCGAAAACAGAAATAGAAGCGGCCGTTATAAATGAACTTACCGGTACCGTAACTAAAGCCGTAGAACATTGCCAGGTGGAAAAACTGGGCAAAATGGAACGTGATGACTACCTGGAAAAAACAAAAGCGGAATTGCTCCAGTCTTTTTTAAACCGTTTTCCGGAAGAGGAAGTATTTTTAAGCAATTTAATTGAAAAAATTAAAAAAAAGGTAATCCGGCGGTTTATTTTAAAAGAAGGAAAACGTATTGACGGACGCAGCCTTAAAGAAATTCGCCCTCTTTATATGGAGGTAGGAGTACTTCCTAGAACACACGGGTCGGCCCTGTTTACCCGGGGACAAACCCAGGTCCTTTCGGTGGTTACGTTAGGAGCGGTATCCGATGAGCAAATTTTAGACGGCTTAGGTATTGAAGAAAGCAAACGTTTTATGCACCACTATAATTTTCCTCCGTATAGTACTGGTGAAACACGATTCATGCGGGCAACCAGCCGGCGCGAGACCGGACACGGCGCCCTGGTGGAACGGGCTTTAGAAACGTTGATCCCAAATGAAGAAACTTTTCCTTATACCATTCGTTTAGTTTCTGAGGTGCTTGAATCAAACGGCTCGACTTCAATGGGCAGTGTGTGCAGTTCTTGTCTAGCCTTGATGGACGCCGGCGTGCCCATAAAAGCCCCGATAGCAGGAATTGCCATGGGGCTGATTAAAGAAGATGATGAATTGGCTATCCTTACGGACATTCAAGGTCTGGAAGACCATTTAGGGGATATGGATTTTAAGGTTGCCGGCACAAGGCAAGGCATAACCGCTCTACAGATGGACATTAAAATAGCCGGCGTAACCGGGGAAATATTAGAAAAAGCCCTGGCCCAAGCTCTTGAGGCCAGGTTGTTTATTTTAGCTAAATTTCAGGAAGTTATAACCGTACCCCGGCCTGAATTATCACCTTACGCCCCGCGTATTTTTCATATGATAATTGACCCGGAAAAAATTAGGGAGGTTATTGGTCCCGGAGGCAAGATTATTAAAAAAATTATTGAGGAAACCGGGGTGGAAATTGATATTGAAGATGACGGACGGGTTTTTATAGCGGCCATGGACCCTGTCGCCGGCGAAAAGGCTCAGGAGATTATTAAAAACCTGACTAAAGAAGTAACCGCGGGGGAAATTTATAACGGACAGGTTACGCGTGTTACTGATTTTGGTTGTTTTGTAGAAATTATTCCCGGGATGTTGGGATTGCCGGGTAAAGAAGGTTTGGTCCATATTTCCCAGCTAGCCCACCAACGGGTAAATAAAGTGGAAGATGTGGTAAAAGAAGGGGACCGGGTTATAGTTAAAGTTATAGGATATGACGACCACGGACGGTTAAAACTTTCCCGTAAAGAAGCCCTGCCGGTTTTGGTGGATAAGAAGACCGGGCCGCAAAACAAACGGTCTCCCCATAAGTCTATGCATTAACCCGGTTTATAGTTAGCGGGTTTATAGTTGGTTTATCTTTAAATTAATAAATACCGGCCCCTACCAGGAATTTAAGGATGATGGAGGGGTTTTTGTTTAATAAAGAAATATAATTTTTGGAAGCAGGACAAAGGAGCTAACTTCTTGTCTTCCCTAATAAAGAAATATTACTTTTCCTTCCGGCATAAAAATAAATAAAATAATTAAATTGAGGTAGGCTTAAAATATGTCTTCAGAGATTGTCTTGGGAAATGGTTTGCAAATAATAACTAAAAGTATTTCTCATGTCCGGTCAATAGCGGTAGGAATATGGGTAGACGCGGGCTCGCGTTACGAGGCGCCTTCCTTGAATGGAATTTCGCATTTTATTGAACATTTAATGTTTAAAGGTACGGCCCGGCGGACCGCCAGGCAAATTGCCGAAGCTCTGGATGAGGTAGGAGGACAGCTTAACGCTTTCACCACTAAAGAATATACTTGTTATTACGCGCGGGTGCTTGATGAGCATTTTAATTTAGTTATAGATGTGCTTAATGATATGTTGTTCCATTCCCGTTTTGAGGTAAAGGATATTGACCAGGAACGGAAAGTTATTATTGAGGAAATAAAAACGTATGAGGATGTTCCTGAGGAATTAGTCCACGATCTTTTTACGGCTACTATCTGGCCGGGACATAGTTTGGGACGTTCGGTGATAGGTAATCAGGAAGTGATTAGTAACTTGTCCCGCCAGGATATAATAAATTTTTACCAAAAATATTATGTTCCCGGTAATATAGTAATAGCTGTTGTTGGTAATTTCCAACCGGAAATAATAATTGAAAAACTGGAAAAAACTTTTGGGGGTTTAAAGGGAAAAACCCAGCCTCGTAGTTTAGTTTGTCCTACCGCGTACAGTTCCGTAAATTGTTATTTTAAGGATACAGAATTGGTTCATCTTTGTTTTGGGACCCAGGGATTACCATTTAATGACGAAAAGACCTATGTTTTTCAATTAATCAATATTATTTTAGGAACAGGCTTAAGTTCAAGACTTTTTCAAGAAATCCGGGAACAGCGGGGGTTAGTTTATTCTATCTATTCTTACCCTCGCGCCTACCGTGATACCGGACTTTTTGGGATTTACGCCGGTCTGAGTAAAGAGAATATCGCGACGGTTATTACCCTTATCATTAAAGAAATTAAAAAAATTCAGGCAGATGGAGTTAGTGAGCTTGAATTACAGCGGGCTAAGAACCATTACCGGGGTAATTTATTGTTAAGCCTGGAAAGCGTTATTGCTCAGCTTGGCGCTTTAGGTAAATCACAACTTTATTTGGGTCGGGTTATTTCTCCGGAAGAAGTGTTGGAAAAAATTAACCGGGTAACCAGAGAAGAAATAAAAGAAGCAGCCAACGAGCTTCTTAAAACAGAACTTTTTACCCTGGCCAGTATAGGTCCGGTAAATAATGGTAACGCCTTAGAAAAAAGTATTCGTGAAACAGGTTAAAAACCTGTTTTTCACTACCTAAAAACTAGGAAATAGAGCTGAGGGAACAATGGAGCCGGTTTTTATTTTCGCCGTTTTTGTTTTACTTATCTTATCTATTTGGATAAGATGGCGGCTTAACACCCAACGGTCAAAATCATGGGATATACTGGCGGAAAGTAAAGCTTCCCCCCTCTCCCGGGCTGTGGCCGGTTTGGTTGGTACAGCAGGGGGAATTTATTTATCGTTGGTATTATTGGCTACTTTTTTAAACTTAAATGTTCCGGAGCGGGTCCGGTTGGGTGAAGTTTGCCTTGAGCCTATAGCGGCTATTTCTATTGCCCTGGCTATAATCCAGCCTTTTATCTTAAATTATTTCCAGCTAAAACGCCGGTTTTAGATTTTGTCCCTATTCTTTTTAAGGGGGGAGGAAAAACTAATTGCGGTTAAGTGAACTGGGAGGAAAAGAAATAATAAACATATCTAATGGCGCCCGCCTTGGGATAGTTGGAGAAAGCGACCTTGTTTTTGATGAAAATACAGGACAGGTTCGTTCTATTGTTCTTCCCCGGAGAAGCGGCTTAATTAGTTTTTGGGCCGGTAAACAGTACCTGGTTATTCCCTGGGAGGCAATTAAAAAAATTGGAAGGGAAGTAATTATTGTAGAATTAAGACAGGAAAACGTTAACTTTAATTATGGGGAAGAATAAGTAGGGAGGTAATTTATTTTTTCTTGACATTTCAGTTTAAATATATGAAAATTAAGCTTAAATTAAACCCGGCTTAAAGGGGGGAGAAGGATACTTAAGCGTAAACGGTCGGCTAAAAGTTGCAGGTTGAAAGCTAAGGACCGGAGCCGGAAGAAGGAAAGTTGACCGCCAATTTAAGTATCTATATTACTGAGTGCTAAAAGTAGTAGTAAATGGAGCTGCTGGCCGGATGGGCCGGGAGGTCTTAAGGACGGTTTGGCAAGCCGAAGATATGTTATTAGCAGGAGCGGTAGATGTACGCGGGGAAGGGCAGGATGCAGGTTCTCTTTTAGGTTCTGGCAAAATAGGGATTTTACTTGTTTCGGAGTTAGAACAGGTTCTGCAGGAAACCAGGCCAGACGTGATGGTGGATTTTACAACTCCCGCGGCTGTTTTGACCAATATTAAAACCGCCCTTAAAAATAAAGTTTGTCCGGTGGTGGGAACTACCGGGATTAGTAAAAAAGATATACCGGAAATTAACGAACTGGCAAAACGGGAAAAGCTAGGATGTATAATTGACCCTAACTTTGCTTTGGGGGCGTTATTGATGATGCACCTTGCGGCCCAAGCCGTAAAATATTTCCCCCAGGTAGAAATTATCGAAATGCATCACCACCAAAAATTAGATGCCCCTTCTGGTACGGCGCTAAAAACCGCCGAAATTATTCAAGAACATAAAAGTAATTTTAAACCCGGATTAAACCAGGAAATAGAAAATTTGCCGGGTAGCCGGGGCGGGTTGTTTGACGGCAGTACCCGGATTCACAGCGTACG
>DMDI01000241.1 GCA_003445555.1 Desulfotomaculum sp.
GTGATTGTTCTGTGATAATGTCACCCATGCTCGCGGATGGCCTGCATTAGTTCCGGCCAGTGGTTTAGGATATATTCGGCTTCGGGGCCAAGGAAAAGTAACAAAAAATTAATGAGGAAGTTGCACTTTCCTAAAGCATAAATTAAAATTAAAAGCAATTAGTTTCATATTACCAGCTAAGGGGACGGGTTTATGAACCAAACTTCAAAACTTGATTATCTATTTGACGTTTCCATTAAAACACTTTATTTGGCCGGCAGGCTTTTACAGGAATCCGGTAATTTTGAACAGGTTCCTGGTTGGCTTGTTGATATTCTGAAGGTTAGCGGCTCGGCTTTGGGGATTATTCTGGAGAACCAGTGTATAGTTCATTTTTCCGTGGTTGAACCGTTCAGTGAAGCCGATTCCTTGGAGATCTCCGTTGATGTGCTTCGGTGCTCCCGCCAAAACTCATTTGCAAATAGGGATATTCCCTGCCATATGTTCAACTGTCCGGTGAGACAAAAGGTGATTGATAAATGCGGCCGGCCTGATCTGGAGGTTACCTGTTTTCCCATGTCCGGCAGGAAAGGCTTTTTAATGGTCTGCGGAGAGGCGCTACTGCTGAATTCTTTCCCCGTTACAGAGATACTCAAGGCGATCACTAATCTTCTCGCCTGTAGTTTGGATGCTGCGAATAAAACACGGGAAGCTTCATCATATTTTCTTCCCTCCCAAAATATTGCCCAAATGTGGTCGGAAATGCTGGCTGGGTTATCCCACGATTTAAGAACCCCTCTGTCTTGTATCAAGGGCTATATCACGACCTTGATGCGGGAAGACGTAACCTGGTATCCTGCTCTTGAAAAAGAGTTCATGACCGTCATTATTGAGGAAACAGATCATATTGAAAATTTAATCAATAACTTGCTGGATTCCTCCATTATTAGCTGGAAAGGCGAAATTGGACTAAAGAAAGAACCTATTTCACTATCCAAAATAGTAAATAAAGTACTTAAGGATCCTTCGTACCGGATTAAAAATCATCAGTTTTCCGTATTATTTCCGGAAGAATTCCCGCTTGTTGAGGCAGACCCGGTTAGGATTGAGCAGGTGCTGCGAAACCTTGTAGATAATGCGGTCAAATATTCCAGGGAAGAAACTCAAATTATAATTAAAGGGAAAGTAGAGCCCGGGGAAGTAGTTGTTTCGGTAGCTGATCAGGGTATCGGTATTGGTTGTGACCATTTGAAATTGTTGTTCGAAAAATTTTTCCGGGTTACCAACGGCACCCAGGAGAATAAAACAGGAATGGGGCTGGGATTGCCTTTGGCCCGCCAAATCTTAATTAGCCACGGCGGCCAGATCTGGGCTGAGAGCAAGTTAAACCAGGGAACTACTTTTTACTTTACGCTGCCCACAGGACAACAAACATCCGAAGCGAACGGCCTTCTGCGAGGCGACCAGGAGGTTTCCGATGAAGCGTAAATCGATCTTAATAGTGGATGACGAACCTCGCCTGTTGCGATTAGTTAAAGTTAACCTGTTGGCCAGTGGTTACGAGGCGGATACCGCTACTGATGGAAAAACGGCTCTTGAAATGTTGGAATCTACCAGCTATGATTTGCTGATTTTAGATATTATGCTTCCTGGTCAGTTTAATGGTTTTGAGGTGTGCAAAAGAATCCGCGAATTCTCCGACATCCCGGTTATTATGCTTACGGGTAAAGCCCGCGAGCAGGACCGGGTCCGCGGGTTTGACGCAGGCGCCGACGATTATATAACCAAACCTTTTAGCGTTGAGGAATTATTGCTTCGGGTGAAGGCGGTTCTCAGGAGAACTCATCCCTCGGAGGAATTTCCAAGGGGACCGGCCTATAAAGTTGACGATCTGGTGATCAATTTTGCCCAGAGGCGGGTCTTTGTCAGGGGCAGGGAAGTGGGACTCACCGCTACTGAGTACCAGGTTTTGTACCACCTGGGTTGTCATGCGGGAAAGGTAATTACCCACGAGGATTTGTTGACCCGGGTTTGGGGCGCTGAATACCGTAACGAGCTACACTATCTGAGAAACTATATCAGTAGCCTGCGGAAAAAAATTGAGGATGACCCTGGTGACCCTAAATACATCTTGAGCAAGCACGGTATTGGCTATTACCTGGCCTTAGAGCAATAGATTTATTCGAAAATCAAGCTCAACAGATTTGCTTTTACCTTAACCTGCCACAAAGGCAGTTTTTTTTATGAATTTTTTATATCGGTGATAATCTTTTTTATGATTTTTTTATGGAAAATCAATTAGATTAAGGCTAGGAGTAACTGCTACCTGTAACTGGGAAATTATACTTTTTGGAGGGTTATTGATGTTTACCCGTGAAGACGTCCTGGAAAGAGCTAGAAAGGAACGGGTAAAATTCATCCGCTTACAATTTACCGATATTTTTGGCGCGTTAAAAAATATCGCGGTAACGGCGGAGGATTTGGAACAGGCCATGGCCGGCAGGGTTGCCTTCGACAGTTCCGTGGTTGATGGAGTAATCGGCAACCAAGAACAGGATATTACCTTCCAGCCTGACCCATCCACCTTCCTGGTTCTTCCCTGGCGCCCTCGTGAGGAAGCCGTGGCTCGCTTCATCTGTGATGTGGTGAATCAGGATGGGACTCCTTACCCTGGATGCTCGCGCAGCGTTTTGAAACAGGTGCTGGGTGAAGCCGCGCGGATGGGATTTGAAATATTGGTTGGTGCGGAGGTGGAATTTTATCTTTTTTATAACGACGAAAACGGTAACCCAACCACCAACACCCATGACAGGGCCGGTTATTGCGACCTAACCCCGGTCGACCTGGGTGAAAATGCCCGGCGAAATATGGTGCTGACCCTGGAAGAAATGGGAACCGACATCGGTTTCAGCCACCATGAAAAAGGGCCGGGCCAACATGGAATCACCTTGAAACCGGATAACGCCCTGGCCATTGCCGATAAGTTAGTAACCTTCAAGTTTATTGTACGTACCATTGCTCAGCGGTACGGATTGCACGCTTCCTTAATGCCTAAACCACTTAACGGTAGGCCGGGGTCGGCATTGCATCTTCACCTCTTCCTCCACCGGGAACCCGGCATTTTTACCGCTGAGGAGCAGCCTCCGCAACCTTGCCGGGAAGTCGGGAATTTTATCGCTGGGATCCTGACCCACGCCCGGGCTAATACTGCCGTTACCAATCCACTGGTTAACTCTTACAAACGGTTAATCCCTGGTGACCCGACGATGCCTATGCATGTTGCGTGGTCTGAAGACAGCCGCAATACGGTGCTTCGGGTTGTTAACCACCACGCAAACAATACGCGGGTGGAGGTGCGGAACCCGGATCCGGCATGCAACTCTTACCTTGTTCTGTCCGTAATCTTGAATGCGGGATTAGAGGGAATTAGACAGCAATTTACCCAACCAGATCCGCTGAACGAAAACATTTTTCAAGCCAGCGACCGTCAGCGCCCGGGCGCCCGGGTTGCCTGCCTGCCCTGCACCCTGGGTGAAGCCTTGCAGGAGTTAGCCTCCGGTCAGTTGACCAGGGCTACCCTGGGCGAGTACATTTACCGGTGTTTTGCCAGGACCAAGGGTGAAGAATGGGAACGTTTTCAGGCCTTTGTGCATCCCTGGGAATTGCAGGAATACCTAACCAACTTTTAGCGCTGACTCTGCGTTATGAAGTGAGAAAGGAAATGAAAAAGGGGGTTATCTTTAGTGAGGTCGATCCAACAGGTTATTGATGAGGTTACGGAACTTGAAAATATAAAAGAAATAGAAGTAAAAAACAATGGAAATTGGTTAATCCAACAGATTATTGAAGATGTTATAGAACGGGTAATAAAACGGAACCCCAATGAACCTGAGTTTCATCAGGCGGTGGTGGAAGTTTTAGAATCTTTGAAGCCAGCTCTGGAAAAACACCCCGAATTTATAGAAGCAGGCATTCTGGAAAGAATGGTAGAACCCGAACGGCAGGTCCTTTTCCGGGTACCTTGGATTGACGACCAGGGCCGGGTACAGGTTAACCGTGGTTACAGGATTCAATTCAATAATGCCATTGGGCCTTATAAAGGCGGCCTGCGTTTTCATCCTTCTGTAAACCTGGGAATTATTAAGTTTCTTGCTTTTGAGCAAACATTTAAAAATTCTCTGACCGGCCTGCCCATCGGAGGGGGTAAAGGGGGAAGCGATTTTGATCCCAAAGAAAAATCGGATAATGAGGTTATGCGTTTCTGTCAGAGTTTCATGACCGAGCTTTACCGGTACATAGGGCCGGACGTTGATGTTCCGGCCGGGGATATAGGGATTGGCAGCCGGGAAATAGGGTATTTGTACGGTCAATACAAAAGAATTACGACCTTGTATCAAGGGGCACTCACCGGCAAGGGCTTGACCTATGGTGGAAGCCTGGGCAGAACAGAAGCCACCGGTTATGGATTGCTCTATTTTCTTGAGGAAATGCTCAAGGAAAACGGGCATACCCTGGCCGGTAAAACGGTGTCTATTTCTGGCTCCGGAAATGTTTCCACTTATGCGGCAGAAAAGGCCCAGCAGCTTGGTGCTTGGGTGGTGGCCATGAGCGATTCCAACGGATATGTATTCGATCCGGAGGGGATTAATCTAGCTACCGTTAAGCAGGTCAAAGAGA
>DMDI01000081.1 GCA_003445555.1 Desulfotomaculum sp.
ATAATTTCCAGTTACAAACCTCGTATTTATTCGCCCTTTATCCATAAATTAACTGGAAATTGTACTTCGCTCTTTGATAATTCATTGAACCTCTCCACTGCTGAAGCCGCGGTATTCCAGACTTCAGCGCTTTCTAGATTCCTGCTTCATCGGGCCGAGCCCCCTTCTGCGGAAGGTCTTACCGATCCTCCAACAGGCCATTCCCGCAGTTCCTGCGGTTCATGTTTTGATAGCTAACCAGCTAATATCTGTTGTTATATACTGATGACACACCCCACCGGATACAAAAGAAGGCTGGAAAGCGTCAAAAAGTCTGCAGAAATAATGTTTGATCTTTTAATACAAGCCCAGGAACATGGCGTTTGCGCAAGGCATCTTCTCTTCGATAGCTGGTTTGCCTTTCCGCCTATTATCAGCAGGGTTCGTGAACATCACCTCCATGTAATATGCATGCTTAAATCGATGAAAAGGATTTTCTGTAATAAGAACTACTTAACATAATTTTATTGATCTCGCAAATTTATTGCAATCGGTTTTCATCCCCCCACCCCGTAAATTTCAACGTTATCTCTTTGAGAGCGGTTTTTTCTCCTGCATACGCCTTCTTTTAGGTTACGACTATGTCCTTCAAGACCTCTAAACCTGGCCCTTCTAAGCCCGTGGCGTTCTTTAGCTTCCCCAAATATGGTTTCGGGTCCGGTACGCCGCCAGATGGCTGCCTCCCGTGCTTCAGGGCGCCTGAGCAATCGGTCAACGTATTGAAATACCCGCGCGTCTACTATCATTATACATTTTACTCACCTCCCGTCTTCACGTGAGGCCATTCGTGGCTCAGCGTTTCCACCTGCATCCTGGCCGTGTTGTTGTTCAGCGTAAGCAGCCCTTCCCCCGGAGCGAACGTTTGGAGCATTTCACGCACGCCTGAAGGCAGATGAAACACGTCAACGACTTGGTCAACTATGGTGGAAGACTGCGCCAGCAGCAGCCTGGAAGCGCATGAGCTTATCACCGCGCTTCCCTCTTCCCTGTTAATGAACTCTTCTATGTGCTGGCTGGCTACTATAAGGCCGGTATTGTGTTTTCTTCCCCTCCTGGGAAGCGTCTCTAAAAACTTGGCCGACTCGGGCCATTTCATGAACATCCAAGCTTCGTCCATGCACACCATTTTGCTGCTAAATCAGCGGTTTTATAGGAGCAGTCTCTTTTCTTGAGGCAAGGGACAAACCAAGCGCAATCCAGAACAGGGGCATGATGGGAACAACGTCTATGTTTGAAAAACCCTGGATAAGGTACACTGCGATCATCGCAAATAATGTAAGCCCAATTTCGTTTTTCCATTTCTTCAAAAAGAAGCTGAGGAAAGCAAGATATGAAGCCAGAGCGAAGACACCCATTGTAACCGCTATTTCCAGATAGATGTTATGCGCCTTGTCTGCAATCTCATTAATTGGAGTTTTTAGCATTGCATAGATAAGACTATCTGGCCCAACCCCAAAAGCCCAGAAATGGGGTAGTAATCTTATCACATGTTCCCAAATAAATAATCTGTAAGTGCCTGCCTGATGGTTCATATTTACACCTTTAGCTACCTCTCCGGATATGGAAAAAATTCTGTTCAACAGTGTACTTTCCCGTAAGGGCAGCAAAACCATGATGATGGCTGTAAAAATCAACAACACAAAAAAGAAATTTCTTTTATGATCCTGTTTTTTCCGAATATAAAAAGCAATAATTAAAATTCCGGCCAGGGAGGCAAGCCATGTTCCCCGGCACAGGCTAACCAGTAAACCAATATATATAAGAATAGACAAGATAAGAAATAACTTTTTTTGAGTACGCATAAAAAAAAGTACTGAGGCAGGGAGAAGAAAAGATGTGTAGGTTCCCAGAAAATTGGGGTGGGGCATTGTACCGTAACTAATCAGCGCTTTTCCTGTGGCCGTATGGGGGACAAGGTTTATGTTAAAGTACTGAAGCAGTGCTAAAATAGATACAACAGCTCCTGTAATTAACATCGACCTTAAAAGCTTTTCAGTTTTTTCTGCACTGCAGGTACTGGCCAGGATGAAAAGGATAATACAGAAAAAATAAGTGCTTGCGCCTGTATAACGGTATGGGCTGCCGACCCAGGCTGTTATTTGTACGGGGGCATTAAACGAAGAAATGATTATAAATATAATAAAAAATATTAAAGGTATAAATACCGAATGATTAACCGGTACTCTGTCCTTTATTAAAATTATCAGTGCTATTATCGCTATAAATGCTAGGATAACATACCTGGGGAGGTAAAAATAGCCGGGCGGAACAACTGTACCGTTAAAAAAAGATATATAAAGCGGATGTGGTATTACTGCCAGAGGGTAGATACTGACCATAAACCAGAGGATTATAAAACGTATATTGAAAAGATCATCCTTCTTGCAGTTTGAAAGCCAATTTTTAATATAATCCATATAAAACAACCCTTTGATGTATTACTCAAGATTTGCATTTATCAATGATATAGTTTTTAATTTGATTGACAAATCTTTCTTTGCTAAAAAGACGTGCTCTTTCCCGCAGTACTTTAGAGTTGAACTTTCCTTCTGCGCCAAGGAATTCCTGAACAGCTGCGGTTAGAGAATTGACTGATTGTTCCTGAAAAAAAATTCCAGTCGCTTCATCCTGGTTTTGGTCTTTTATAGGTATAACAGTTTCCAAGATGCCACCCCGGCCATAAGCAATAACGGGTGTCCCACAGGCCTGCGCCTCAACCGGAACTATTCCAAAATCCTCTTCG
>DMDI01000026.1 GCA_003445555.1 Desulfotomaculum sp.
GAACAGGGTAAAGATATTATGACTTATGGCTTCCTGGGCTATCCTTTATTGCAGGCGGCAGATATTCTTATTTCCCGGGCAACCGCAGTCCCGGTAGGGGAAGACCAGTTGCCGCACGTGGAAATGTGCCGGGAAGTGGCCCGCCGTTTTAATTATATTTACCAACGTGTTTTTCCTGAACCGCGCGCCGAACTGGCCAGAATTCCTTTACTGCCGGGAATCGACGGGCGAAAGATGAGTAAAAGTTACGATAATGAAATTGGGCTAACCGCGGATACGGAAGAAATTAAGCGGCGGGTAAACGCCATGATTACCGATCCGGCCCGTATTCATAAAACAGACTTGGGTCATCCGGAAGTATGTGTGGTGCACAAATACCATGAATTTTATAATTTAAAGCAACTGGTGGAAATTGAGGAAAAATGCCGGGCCGGAAAAATAGGCTGTGTCGCCTGCAAAAAAGAACTAATGGTAACTTTAGATACTTTGCTGGCCCCTGTCCGGGAGCGAAAGCAAGAAATTTTAAGCCGCCCCGGCTACATTGATGAAGTACTGCAGGAAGGCGTAAAAACAGCCCGCCACGAGGCGGCTAAAACTATGACTTTGGTCCGGGAAGCTATATGCATTTAGCAACGTTTAGCAAGCAGTTTTTAAGGAAAAACAAAATTAAGAGAGGAAAAATAGTTGTTGGGGCTAAAAAAATCTCCTCTTTTTTATTTGGCTATAGGAGCTATTATATCAGGCTTAACGTTGGCGTTCCTTTTTTATTTTAAAGGACAAGATTTAGCGTTAGTAAAAAAACCATTTTCCCAGGATACGTTGACCGAAAAAGAAGAAAAGGACTCAAGGGTAATTGTTTTAACTTACCATGATTTAATAAATAGCAAACCAATAAATGGCTCCCAGTTAAACATTACTGACTTCAAAGCTCATATGGACTATCTTTATTATAATAATTACCGTACCTTATCTTTAACTGAATTTTTATTTTACTACCAGCAGAAAAATTTCCCTCCCCGAAGCATTTTACTTACTTTTGACGACGGGTATGAATCCTTTTATAACCGGGTTTATCCCATCCTTAAGCAGTATGGTTTTAAAGCGGTTATTTTTCCGGTGGTAGGTTATACGCCGGGGCTGCAACAACGTCATCTCTGGGTTAAGCATTTGAGTTTCCACCAAATCAGACTAATGGATAAAGAGAGTGGCTTGATTGATGTTGGAGTACATACCTTTGACTTGCACCATAAAGAAAATAAAAAGCCGGCCTTATATCAGCAAAAAGGGGAAACCCCAAAAGATTACCAGACCAGATTAACTAAAGATTTAAGAATGGCCAAGGACCTTTTAGAATTAGAAACCGATCACCAGGTAATTACCCTTTCCTGGCCTTTTGGGAAAACGAACGGCCTGGCCAATGAGGTAGCGTTATCCCTGGGTTACCGGCTTTTATTTACCATCCACCCGGCGCCGGTAACCCCTGAAACCCCACTTGACAAAATTCCCCGTTATTTAATTGACAATGGTTCCCTGGAAGACTTAAAAAAAATTTTAAACTAGGGGAATAATTACAAAAAAAGTTCTTTCTTACCTTTGTCCGCTTCCTCGTTTATTAATTTACTCAGCCTGGCTAGCTCATTTTCCGTTAATTTATAAAATAATTCGTTTGGGCGATCAAAATTTAACAAAAAAGTGCGCCTAACTCTAAGTTGGGTTTTATATTGCCTTAAGGCCCTTCTCTTCTTTTCCCGCTCCAGCGGTGCAAGAGGATACTTAACCCAATTGTTCCCCCGCGGCAAAAGTTTTGGGGGTGGCACTAACGGTATGTTTTTAGATAATAACGGTGCCGTTTGCCAGGAACCGGCGTGAACAAGGTAACTATAAAGCTGGGGCCGGAAATTGTTCTGTTTTTGTTTAGCGGCCAAAATAGCCGCCAGTCCAAAAACTCCGGCGGCCCGGTGGTCGGGATGAGTATCTTCAATATCGGGCAGGTACACCTCGGTGGGCGGAAAGTCAGTTAAAATTTTATCCAGGTCCTGCCGGATAGCCGAAGCAGTATAAGGCGCCCCGGGCGATAAGGCGTTTTGGTAAGGTACCGCATTTTTCCTGGTGGCTAAAGAAGTATAAGCGCGTTCTGGATCCCGGTATTGCTTCCAAATAATTTCTAAACCTTTATCCGGATAACCCAGAAAAAAATATTTTCTTTTTTAACGCCCAAAATATTTAAAGCCTGCTCAGCCTCTTTTTGACGCCGGCAGCCAAAGTTTAAATAATCGGCCGGCTTCGCCGGCCTGCTACCCAATTGTTTTTTTAAGCTGCGGTAAAAAGAATCACCGTTGGTAAGAAATACTACGGTTACGGCATCGCCCCGGGAAGTGGCCCGACAGATTCTTCCCCCGGTAGCTAAAGTTTCGTCGTCAGGATGAGGCGCAAGCACCAAGAGCCGCTGTCCAGGGGCAGAATGATTAGAAGAAGAAACATACCGGGCCTCAACTTTCGCCGTTCGTAGACGCAAAATATCGTACTCACCTAAACCCAAAGCCAGGAATAAAATTAAAAATAGCGCGGTTAGCCTTAAAATCTTGGGTTTCTTTTTTCTCTTCTTTTTTAATTTCATTTGGTTCTGGGATTTCCCGCAGTATTTTGTAATGTGCTCAACTTGCTATCTCGAAAGAAAGCCCCTGGTTGCTTCTGTTTAAGGTAATGGTGCGGGCGCCTGAAATCTCTCCTTTTACTATTTTACGGCTTAAAGGAGTTTCAACTTCGGAGGCGATTAGCCGTTTTAAGGGCCTGGCCCCATACGCCGGCTCGTAGCCTTTGAAGGCTAGGTAACTTAAGGCACTATCTTCCCACTTTAACGTAAGGCCGGTGGTTTCCTGGATTCGTTCCGCCAATTTTTTCAGTAAAAGAACCGCAATTTGTTTAATTTGTTCTTCCGTTAGGGCGTGAAAGACAACGGTTTCATCTAACCGGTTAAGAAATTCCGGCCGGAAGTATTGACGCATGAGAGCTAAAACCTTGGTTCTCATTTTTTCGTAATCCTCATTTTTTATCAATCGGGACGATTGACCTTCTTGAAAAGAAAGAATTTCCTGACTGCCGATGTTGGAAGTCATAATTATCACCGTATTTTTAAAATTAACCGTACGGCCGTGACCGTCGGTAAGCCGGCCGTCATCTAGAATTTGTAATAGGGCGTTAAAGACATCCGGGTGGGCCTTTTCAATTTCGTCAAATAAAATTACGCTGTAAGGCTTACGGCGTACTGCCTCCGTAAGCTGTCCTCCCTCTTCAAAACCTACGTAGCCAGGGGGAGCGCCAATAAGACGGGCCATCGTATGCTTTTCCATGTACTCCGACATATCCAGGCGCACCATATTGCGTTCGTCATCAAAAAGGGCTTCGGCCAAGGCGCGGGCCAGTTCTGTCTTTCCCACCCCGGTGGGCCCTAAGAAGATAAAGCTGCCAATGGGGCGGTTGACTTCTTTAAGACCTGCCCGGGCCCTTATGACCGCATCACAAACGGCCCGGGCGGCTTCATCCTGACCAATTACCCGCCGGGGCCAAATTTCATCCAGATGAACAAGTTTCTCTTTTTCGCCCCCCCTTAATTTGGTTTCCGGAATACCCCGCCAGCGGCTAACCACCTTCGC
>DMDI01000049.1 GCA_003445555.1 Desulfotomaculum sp.
CAATTTAATCATTGCATCCCTAAGTTGCTTTCATAGCTTGCGGTTTTTGTTTTTTTGTTAAGCAACTGATTAACTGTTACAAGATGAAATCTGATTTTCAAGGAAGGGAATTTGGTTTTTAAGAGCATTACTTTTTAGGAAGAAGCGTTGGCAACTGGATTTTGACAAAATCTTAATTTTGTCAAAAAGCTTTAAAAAATAGGAGGTTTAATCATAGTGGGCATTAGAATCAAGCTTTGGCAAAAAACCTTGGCGACATTGCTCGTCCTCTCTATGATGTTATTTTTTGTCGTGCCTGTTTTTGCCATAGATGAGCCGCAAGCTCCTGTCTGGTCTCCTGATGCTGCCCTGACGTTTAGTGAAGTAACAGGAAGCAGTTTCAACGTTAGCTGGCCGGCGGCTGCAGATGCGGAAAGCTATAATGTACTGGTCAGCAATACCACAGGCGGTATAACAACTCCTGTGCTGGATGCCTCCGTAACCGACGGTACTTCCTGCGCGGTAACCGGCCTTACGGCCAACCGTCGTTATGACATCAAGGTTACGGCCGCCAATTCTGTAGGGGAAAGTCCTACGAGCCTGGAAAGCTTGGTGGTTACCACACCATCAACACCGAACATTTTTACTTTTATTCCGGCCGAGCTGAATGACAGCAACTACAGGTATAAGTTTCAGCCGTCGGCCAATAAGGACGAATCCGATTCAACACCATATGAAAATGTCTTTATTTACGATACTGATTTGGAACTTGCCTCAACCAGCTTTGTCTGGTACTTGCAGGCCGGCTATAACAATTCTGTGGCCGCCATCAGGGAAAATGTAAGATGCTTCCGTCTTTTTAACCTTACAGACGGGGTGGAAGTGCCGCTGGATTATGGCGACCCGGAAGCTGCCTTTGATAACACCTGGGTAGCAGGCACTCCGGAAACTTCAGGTGATTTTTCTGTTACCAAATTGATGGCTTATTCCGTGCATTTTGCTTTTCAGCCTGACATTACCAAGTATCTAGAAGAAGAAAAGAATTATGCAATTACCATCGACCCGCAATTTAGTACAGGAGGCGCCAATCCCAATGTTTTAGGCAAGGTATACTGCTTTCAATTTACCACCAGTTCTGATAAAGAGGCTCCCGTATGGGAAGACGGCGCCCAAATTACCATAGGTGAAATAACTGAGAACAGTATTTCTTTAAGCTGGCCTGCAGCAACAGATGATACCGCTGTGGAGAAATATAAAATTGCTATTAGCAATAATGACAACCTGGTCAATGTTCTGGAAAAAGACGCCAATAGTACAAGCATTACCGTAAACGATCTTACCCCTAATACTGACTATACTTTTACTGTTACAGCGATCGATGGCGCACACAATGAAAGCAATGCCTTACCTGTTGTGGCAGCCAAAACACACCAAAGTATCCCAACCTGGACCGAAAATGCAACCCTGACGGCGGATGGTGTCATGGCTACTGAGCTGGTCCTGCGCTGGCCGCATGTCAACAATAATCTGGCAGGGTATAAAGTATATGTAGACGGAGTGGAGGAAGCAAGTTTACTCGCTATTCAAAATTACTATGAGCTTTACGGATTGAACAGCGGTCAAAAGTACATCCTTTCGGTGAAGCCCTTTAACGAACTAGGACAATTAGGGTCTGCCATAGAAACAATGGTGGTAACTCCGGGCAGCAGCGGTTTAACTTTTACTTTTGCCCCTGCCGCCACAGACCTGGGGGAACAAGGTTATTACCATAACTATCAAATTATCAGCCCTGTGGATCTGGATAACTTTAGCCTGGTCTGGAATTTTAGCAACGGCCTGGATAAAAATCTAAGATTCAACCTGGAATGCATTCACTTTATAGACAAAAGCACAAATCTGGAAATACCTCTGGATTTGGGTACAGAACCCTATGTTTCCAATCTGGAGGGTGTTTTTGACGCCGGTGATTTTAAATATATCAGCACTGGTGGAGGTGGCGGTGCAGGCGACGGCGGTCCCGGCATCGATAAAGTAAGGATGTTGAAGTTAGAACCCGGGGACAGTACTTTAGCACAGCTTGCCAAGGGCGCCCAATATGTGTTGGAGATCGACCCCGAATTTACCGCCAATAATGGTACAGCCAAATTAGGTAAAATATTTACCTTTTCTTTTACAACTGCCGTAGATGATACGGAGGCGCCCAGCTGGCCTGCTGGCGCTCAACTTACCGCAAGCAAGGTGGGCACCGATTTCCTGGTTCTGAACTGGCCGGAAGCCAATGATAATATCGGCGTAATTGAATACCAGCTTTTTCAGCAGGGTGAGACTACTGAATTAATTAAAACCTTCGGAGCCGGGACAACTTCCTGTATAATGGAAGACCTTACCCCGGGAACAACTTATGATTTTACATTGCGGGCAAGAGATGCCAAATCAAATTATACTCCTGATCTGAATCTCTCTGTAACGACACTCTTAACAGATGATCAGGCTCCGACCTGGCCCGCGGACAGCTCACTGTCAGCAGACAATGTTTTATTCGATAATCTGGATTTGAATTGGACATCCGCAGCCGACAATGTGGATGTGACCGGCTACCGCCTGCTGAAAAACGGCAGTATTATGGTAGATGTTCCCGCAGATGTTCATACTTATCATGTAACTCAGCTTACTCCTTCTACCGGATATCTTTTCAAGGTGGAAGCAAGGGATAAGGCTGGCAATTACAGCACAACCGGTCCAAAACTAGCGGTCAGCACCATCGATGGTGAGGCCGATACCACGCCTCCCTACTGGACCAATAACGGTTCTTATGGGACTTCCGTTGTTTATGATTACGATAAAACGTATGTAACATATCAATGGCCTTGGGCGGCGGACAATGTAGCTGTTACGGCATATCTGGTTTATAGAAACGGCGAGCTGTATGATACGGTAGATTCTTATACAAATAACTATACCGATGCGCTCGATTTGGATAACAGCTATTACACCTATTCCGTCTATGCTGTTGACGCTTCAGGCAACAGGAGCATAGAGGGCAGGCCAATGACGGTAAAGAGCGGCAATCCCGACAGCGATACTTACTCACCGGTCTGGCCGGCAGGCACAAACATTACCCTTTCGGAATTTACCGATACCACATTAAAGGTCAAATGGACCCCTGCCCAGGATAATGTTGCGATCAGGGGCTATGTGGTTATCAAAGACGGTTTGTGGGTAGAATGGACCGACCGCGGCGAACCTGAAACGGATCATCGCAGCTTTGCCAACTGCTTTGTTATCTATAATCCAATTTACAATCCCGGGCCGGCGGTGAATTACCCGCCGTTAGTGTCCGGTCAAAGCTATACTTTCTCGATCAAGGCTTTTGACACAACGGAGAATTCTTCCAAGGGTGATCCTAAAATAACTTTTATCATGGGGACCAATCCCACCGCCGGAGCGGGGATACCCTTTGCACTAACAAATGTTGAGAATAAGCGTGGTTCGTTAAATAATATTACCGGCGCTCTCAACCAGGTGCTGGCTCCCCAGGATCCCGAAAATACAAAGTTTACCTGGGAATTTGACGAGCCTTTAGCCGCTGGATACGAGAGTAATTTCACCCTGACAAATTTCGCAACGGGAGATCTGATTGATCTTGATCCTGCCGATTTTCTGTACAGCGAAAGCAACGGTAAAGGTATTTTAACACTCGATTTGACCCAAACCGGCATTAAGCTGGCGGATAACACAGATTATGTAATTAAGTTAAGTAAAACTCTGGCGGTTCAAAGCGGCAAGCAGCTGGGATTTGACATTGCCTGGCAGTTTAGCACCGACTTTGCCGATAAAGAAGCTCCTCAATGGGGTACTAGTGACTCTCTGGCTGTCAATTTCGTAAAAGCGCCCTTCATTGCTACTTTGAATTGGCCTGCTGCTGTGGATAACGTGACGGTAACCGGATACCAGGTTTATGAAGGGGAAACTGAGCTGGCAGTCCTGCCTGCCGAGGAGCTGACCTATGATGTTGAAGGTTTATCGGTAGACACGGATTACAACTTCAAGGTTGTTGCGAAAGATTACCTGGAGAACTGCAGCAGCCCGTTAACAGCCGCAGCTACAACACCTCCCGCCGATACAGCCGCACCCGAATGGCAGGAAGGCGATGCGTTAGCGTTTACCGATATTAATTCGGATAATGCAAAAGTATCATGGCCGGCAGCCACTGACAATTACCGGGTTAAAGCATATAAGATTTATAAAGATGGCGCTGAAGAACCTTTAGCGGAAGTGGCAGCAGATGTGCTCGAGTATACCATTACGGGTCTGGCTGGAGAAACTACCTATGAAATAACAGTTAAGGCCGTTGACTATACGGGAAACTCCGCAGGACTCTCTGGAAGTTTAACAACGATTGCCGACAATGTAAATCCCCTTTGGCCGGTTGGCAGCAAGCTGCAGGCCAGGGATATCAAAGATACCTCAGTTACATTGTACTGGGATGATGCAACTGATAACGTCAGGGTAACACAGTATGATATTTTCTGCAACGGGGAACAAGTGCAGACTGTTGACGGCTCTGTCTGTGAAACTGCAGTAACCGGTCTAGCCGGGTCAACTCAGTATACCTTCGCAGTAGAAGCCGGGGATTTAAAAGGGAACAAAACCGTGGACCGGCTAAGCCTGGTTCAATGGACAGCACCCGGTTCCATCTCGGCCGGCGCTGCCTTTCCCTTTACTTTGGAGAGTCCGTTATCTCATAATGTGAGTGTCGATATTGCCGGCAACACATTAAACAATGCTGTTGACGGAAGCTTCACGAAAAATAACGTATCATTCACCTTTAGCTTCAGCAAGAAGCTAACAGACGGAACATGGCTGAACAATATCGAGATGAAGAACAATGAGGGGACGCTGATTTCTTTAGCGGATAGCAATTTCACCTATCTGGAAACTGACGGGGATATATCAAAAATAAAAATAATTGTCCCCGCCGGGTTTGTTTCTGACGGCCA
>DMDI01000273.1 GCA_003445555.1 Desulfotomaculum sp.
AGGCTGCCTGGAAAATAAAAAAAGCACCATGCTTTATACCACTTATCTTAAATGGCGCAAGTTAATTGAATTAGAACCACCCCGCCGCCCGGATCCGGTATCTCCCTCGCTTCCTGGAATGTGGCGCCGTTATCAGCAAAGCTTAGGACTTTACGGGACAAAATGTATGAACTGCGGTACTCCCCAGTTTCCCGTTCAGAGAATTTGCACCAAATGTCAGGCTAAAGACCAGATGGAACCGTACACTTTTAAGGATAAAAAGGCAACTATTGCCACATATACGGTCGATTATCTGGTTGCTTCACCAGACCCGCCGGTAGTATTTACGGTGGTTGATTTTGAAGGCGGGGGCCGGATGATTTGTGAAATGACGGATAGCGAAGTAGATAAATTGGATATTGGCAAAGAAGTGGAAATGTCCTTCCGTAAAATATACGACAAAAATAATATCTATATTTATGGTTGGAAAGCCATGTTAAAAAAGGAGGGGGTGAAATAAATGGCCGGAAGTATTTCGGATAAAGTAGCGGTTATTGGTATGGGCTGTACCAGGTTTGGTGAATTTTGGGATAAAGGAGCCGATGATTTACTGGTTGAAGCAGCGTACGAAGCTATAGAGGATGCCGGTATTGAACCTAAAGATATTGAGGCATACTGGTTTGGGACTATGTTTGGTACCTCCTCCCTTCCTCTGGCTTTAGCTTTGAAATCCCAGTTTAAGCCCGTAACTAGAGTAGAAAATTTATGCGGTACCGGTACGGAAGCTTTTCGTAACGCTTGTTACGCCGTTGCTTCAGGGGCTTATGATATAGCAATGGCCATTGGGGTAGAAAAGTTAAAGGATTCAGGACTTAGCGGTTTGGATATTTCTGATATAACTTACCGTTCTGACGGTACAGCTCCTGATATAACCGCCCCGGCGGCCTTTTCCTTTTTAGCACCGGCTTATTTTAAGAAATACGGCATAGACGCTAAAAAAGGAAAAGAGGTCCTGGCTCGCATTGCCTGGAAAAACCATAAAAACGGGGCTTTGAATCCCAAAGCCCAGTACCGCAAGGAAGTTCCTATGGAGCAAATTCTTAAATCACCCATGATTGCTGCTCCTTTGGGAATTATGGATTGTTCCGGTATTTGTGACGGTTCGGCGGCGGCAATTATTGTGCGGGCAGAAGACGCTAAAAAATACCGGCCTGACCCCGTGTACGTAAAAGGTTTGGCTGTTGCCACCGGTCCTGAAGCAGGTGGTTTATATCCCGATTATGATTTTACCATTTTACGGGAAACATATTTTGCCGGTCAGGATGCTTACCGTCAGGCCGGGATTAAGAACCCCCGGGAAGAAGTTAGTATGGCCGAAGTGCATGATTGTTTTACCCCCACGGAATTAATCGTTTGTGAGGATTTAGGGTTTAGTGAACGGGGGAAGGCGTGGCAGGATGTTTTGGACGGCTTTTTTGACCTTGACGGACCTTTACCGGTTAATCCGGACGGAGGGCTAAAGTCATTTGGGCACCCCATTGGGGCCAGCGGCATTAGAATGCTTTACGAGATGTATAAACAACTGCAGGGCAAGGCCGGGCCCAGGCAAATAAAAAATCCAAAAATAGGACTGACCCATAATATAGGCGGGATGCCATGGAAGGCAGTAACAGCAGTTACTATTACTGGTAAAGAATTAGGCTAAGTTAATCAGAACAAAAGGAAGGCAGGGGGGAAATTGTCTTATTTCATCTCTTACTTCCGTATTTTATAAGGAGGCTTAAGGAATGGGCGATCTACAGGAAAAGCTGGGTCTGGAGTTTCCCGCGTATAAGTTTGTTGTTGAGCAGGGCAAGATAAGAGAATTTGTCCAGGCCGTTGGTGACCCAAACCCGGTGTACGTAAATTCGGAAACAGCAAGACAGGAGGGTTACCAGAACGTAATTGCTCCCCCAACTTTCGGTGTTTGTGTTGAAATGTGGGGTGGTCCTGGCTTTGAAAATTTAATGAAGGAATTGGGTGTAAACGCCGTTCGAATTCTTCACGCCGAAGAAGAATTCGAATATTTCAAAGAAATTAACCCCGGTGATGAAATAACGGCAACCACCCGGGTAAGTAATATTTTTCGCAAAGAAGGAAAAGCAGGGGCGATGAATTTTGTAACCTTAGAAACTACCCATACCAACCAGAGAGCAGAAAAAGTGTTAATTTCCCGGATGATGATTGTAGAGCGTCTTTAATTTTAATAAAAAATGACTTTTAAAGGAGTGTTATTTGTGCCGGTAGAGCTTTACTGGGAAAATGTAAACGTAGGTGATGAAATGCCAGTTTTAACTAAAGAACCGATTACCGAACTGCAATTAGTAAAATATGCAGGAGGGTCAGGGGATTTTAACCCTATTCATACGGTGGATGCAATTGGTAAAAAGGCTGGCTTTGGCGGGGTGATTGCTCACGGCATGTTGGTGATGGGGTTTATGGGACAGGCCATAACCAATTGGGTACCAAATAAATATTTAAAAAAGGTTAAAACCCGATTTGTAGCCGTAACAAAACCCCAGGATATAATAACCGTTAGCGGGAAGGTAATTAAAAAGGAAGAAAATTTAATTACCTGCGAGATAATGGCCAAAGACCAAAAAGGAGAGATAAAAACTACCGGGCAGTTTGAGTTTACCCTTCCAAAAAAGAGTTAGTAATTTTAAAAATTAAAGTATAAAATAATAAGGGGGTATAATTAATGGGAATGGTAGATGGTAAAACGGCAATTGTTACCGGTTCAGGGCGAGGCATTGGCCGGGCAGTAGTGCTTAAGCTGGCTTCCGAAGGGGCAGCCGTAATAGTTAACGATATTGACCCCGTTCCCGCGGAAGAAACCGTAGCCGCCATTAAGAGCATAGGAGGAAAAGCGGTAGCTTGTGTGGGAGACGTGACTGTGCCCGATTTTGGTGACCGTATCGTTAAAATGGCCTTAGACAACTTTGGCAGTGTTGATATTATTGTAAATAACGCTGGTTATACCTGGGACGGCATGATTCATAAGATGACCGATCGCCAGTGGTTCGCCATGATTGATGTTCACCTTACATCTTCCTTTAGGGAAATCCGGGCGGCGGCTAATTATATTCGGGAGACGGCTAAAAAAGAAATGAGTGAAGGTAAACGGGTAATGCGTAAAATTGTTAACGTTATGTCTATTGCCGGAGCCCAGGGTAATGCCGGTCAAGCCAATTATTCCAGCGCAAAAGCAGGCTTAGGGGGTCTTACCAAAACCATGGCTCGTGAATGGGGTCAATTTAACGTAAATTCTAATGCCGTTGCTTTTGGGATAATTGAAACCCGGTTAACGGACGAGAAAGAAAAAGGGGGAGTACTTGAAGATTCAGAAAAAAAGATTGCCCTAGGTATTCCTAAGGATATTCGGCAAAGATTTGCGGATGGTGTTCCTTTACGTCGTTTTGGGTTGCCGGAAGAAGCCGCCGCAGGAGTGTTTTTCCTTTGCTCGCCGCTTTCTGATTACGTAAACGGGCACATTCTCCTTATCGACGGTGGCCTGGATATGTAAGTTTGGTTGTACTCCTTACCGGGAATTTTTTATTTGAGAGAGGAGGGAAATATATGGAAAAAAGGATAAAAGTTTTAATGGCTAAGCCGGGCCTGGATGGTCATGACCGGGGAGCTAAGGTCATGGCCCTTGGAACAAGGGATGAGGGGATGGAAGAAATTTATACCAGATTACGCCAGGCGCCAGAGAAAATAGTTGAAGCCGCCATTCAGGAAGATGTAAATGTTATTGGTTTAAGTTGCTTATCCGGCGCCCATAAATATCTTTTTCCAGAGGTTACGCGTCTTTTAAAAGAAAGAGGAGTAGATGATGTTCTTGTTTTAGGGGGCGGAATTATTCCGGTCGAAGATATTTCTTTTCTGAAAGATAACGGGATTAATGAAGTATTTGGTCCGGGAACGCCGGTTAAAAAGATTGCCGAGCATATACGACAAAACGTAATCCACTGAGGATAAAATTAAAAAATTACTTGTTAAGCGTTGGTTATAAAAGATTAGATGGTTAAGCTTGTCTTTATAAAAGGCCTATGGGCATTAAATTTTTAGCCCACAGGTCTTTCTTGTTAAATAAAGTTTATTTAAAAGGAGAAATAAGCAGGAGGAAGAAAAAAGATGATTTTGCGCCTCGGTTTACCAAAAGGCAGTTTACAGGAAGCAACTTTTCAACTTTTTAAGCGGGCTGGTTTTAGCCTGACTGTTTACGGACGCTCTCATTTTCCTGGGATTGACGACCCGGAACTAGAAGTGGTGCTCATGCGGGCCCAGGAAATTCCCCGTTATGTACACCAGGGAGTACTGGACGCGGGTTTAAGTGGACTGGATTGGATTTTAGAAAATGAAGCTGACGTAGTTGAGGTAGCCGATTTACCTTATTCTAAGCAGTCCAATCAGTCTATTCGCCTGGTTCTAGCGGTGGCTAAGGACAGCCCTTATAAAGAAGTTTCCGATTTAAAGGAAAAACGTATTGCCACCGAGTTGGTCCGGGTGACCAAAAAATTTTTAGCTGACCGTGGGGTGCAGGCAGAAGTAGAATATTCTTATGGGGCTACAGAAGTTAAGGTGCCGCATCTGGTAGACGCAATTGCAGAGCTCACGGAAACAGGTGCTTCCCTTCAGGCAAATGGTTTGCGGATTATTGCTACTATTTTAGAATCAACCCCGCGTTTAATTGTTCATAAACAGAGTTGGAATGATGCTAATAAAAGGACAAAAATACAAAATATGGCCCTACTGCTTCAAGGAGCTCTTTATGCCGGGGCTAAAGTAGGCTTGAAAATGAATGTGGCTCAGGAAAACATTAATCAAGTGCTAGGCTTATTATCAGCTATGAAACGCCCGACTGTTTCCTCGCTGATAGGGGGCGAAGGTGTGGCTATTGAAGTAATCATGGACGAAAAAAAAGTACGGGATTTAATTCCCGCTTTAAAAAGAGCCGGGGCGGAAGACATTATTGAATACCCGCTAAATAAAGTAATTCCCTAGTTTATGAATATTAAACCTTAACTAAAGCATAGTTAAGTAATAATGTAAAGGTAATTTTTACATTTTTTAGATTCAAGTTAACAATTTAGAAAGGTGGTATGGTTAAATATGAGTAACTTTGCCAAGTTATTTACGCCTTTCAAAATTAAGGAGTTAGAGATTAAAAATAGAATAGTAATGCCTCCTATGCGTACAGACCTTGCTTCGGTAAATGATGATATGGTCACGGAGCGCCTGGTTGATTATTATATAGAACGGGCAAAAGGCGGGGTGGGTTTAATAATAGTAGAACACGCTGAAATTCTTCCTTTAGTGGGGCGCGCCAAAGCCTGGAAGCCGTTATATATTGGCGAGGATAAAAGAATACCCCAACTTAAAAGATTGGTTGAGGCTATCCATAAGTACGATACAAAGGCGGCTATTCAACTTCTTCATTGGGGAAGGATATTTCCCAAGGAGGTTACCGGGCATAAAACAGTTGCTCCTTCAGCTATCCCCGCCAGCTCATTTTACCATCTTGATACCCAAGTGTTAGATGTTCTCCCAAAAGAATTGAGCATTGAAGAAATTGGCGATTTAGTCGAAAAGTTTGCCGATGGAGCAAGAAGGGCCAAAGAAGCCGGTTTTGATTTAGTAGAGCTTCATTTTGGCCATGGATACCTGGTTCATCTTTTTTTCTCTTCTTATACGAACAAACGAACTGATAAATATGGTGGGGACGTGGAGGGAAAGACAAGATTTGCCCGTGAGATTTTAAAACGGGTGAGAGAAAAAGTAGGGGAAAATTATCCGGTTAGCGTCAGGATTAGCGGTGACGAACTTTTAGAAGGCGGATTGACTTTAGAGGAGACGAAAATCACAGCCCAAATATTAGAAGATGCGGGGGCAGATATTATTCATGTATCAGCCGGTGCTTATCCGTCGCAGGGAGATAACCCCCTGGTGTGGGCCACTTCTACCCCGCCAATGGCGTTTCCGCGGGGTTGCTTTGCGCACCTGGCCGAAGGCATTAAAAAGGCAGTCAGCGTACCGGTAATTGCCGCAGGAAGAATTAACGACCCTGAACTGGCGGAAAAAATTTTAATTGAAGGAAAAGCTGATTTGGTATCTATGGGCAGGGCCTTGTATGCTGACCCTGAAATGCCGCGAAAGGCAATGGAGGGAAGATTGGAAGATATCCGGCCTTGTATAGCCTGTAATCGTTGTATAGACTACCTGATGACTTTTATAGACCCTGCTTCTTACGTTAAATGTTCGGTAAACGCTGCATCTGGAAGAGAAAGAGAGTGCCGGATAAAACTCGCCGCAAACCCTAAAAGAGTTCTTGTTGTCGGTAGTGGGCCGGCAGGCATGGAAGCGGCCCGGGTCGCGGCCCTAAAAGGCCACAAAGTATTTTTAGCCGAAAAAAGCAATAAACTGGGCGGGACCTTAAATTTAGCGGTTGTACCCCCTCATAAGGAAGAAATTGCAAATTTTATTAATTATCTCTCCAGGCAAATTACTAAGCTTGGAGTAGAAATTACCCTGGAAAGTGAAGTTACATTTGAACTTGTAAGCCGGTTAAAACCGGACGCAATCATTTTAGCCACTGGAGCAATTCCCGTTATTCCAGGGATTCCAGGCGCTGAATGTAATAATGTAGTCACGGCTATCGATATTTTGGCAGGCAAAAAGGAGGTAAAAGGTAAAGTAGTAGTGATAGGTGGAGGCTTGATAGGGTGTGAAACGGCAGAATATCTGATTGAAAAAAATAAAGATGTATGGATTGTGGAAATGCTAAATAATATAGCCAACGACGTAGGGCAAAATGTCAGGCCGTTTCTTATGCAGCGGCTTTTTAAAAAAGGAGTTAAGATTCTGACTAAGAGCCGGGTGGAGGAAATATTAGATAATGGGATAGGTATAAATAAAGAAGGCCAAAGACAAATTATTGAAGCGGATACAATAGTACTTGCCGCGGGAATGATACCTGACAGAAAGCTTTTTGTAGAATTGGAAAACAAAGGCCTGGAGGTTTATTTGGCCGGAGATTGTATTCAAGCGGGTAGAATATTAGAGGCAGTGCATGGGGGTTTTGATTTAGGATTTAAAGTTTAATAGAGTTTAACTTAGGAGGATTTGTATTGATTCCTTTAAGGGATAGTATTCGCTCTAAACATAAGCCGGTGATTAACTGGATTTTAATTTTGGTTAATTTTTTGGTTTTTTTTAACGAACTTAAACTATCTCCCCCTCAATTAAACCAACTTTTCTATCATTTTGGGGTAATTCCTGCTGAGACAGTAGCAGTGTTTAACGGTACAAACCCCTTTGTTTATCTGACTACTTTTTTTACCGCGATGTTTTTGCATGGGGGATGGGTCCACATTCTTGGTAACATGTGGTTTCTTTGGATTTTTGGGGATAATGTCGAGGACCGTTTAGGCCATTTCCGGTATCTTATATTTTATTTGGTTACTGGTATTATAGGTAGTATATTTTTTATTTTAACTGCCCCAGACTCAAGAGTACCTATTGTAGGGGCCAGTGGAGCAATCGCCGGTGTTTTAGGAGGATACATTGTTAGTTTTCCGCGAGCCAGGATTTTAGCTTTAGTGCCTATATTTTTTTTCCTTACTTTAATAGAGATACCGGCCGTTATTTTTTTGGCTCTCTGGTTTTTTATTCAGCTTTTTAACGGGGCTGTTTCCTT
>DMDI01000247.1 GCA_003445555.1 Desulfotomaculum sp.
AGGAATTGTTAGATCTTTATTCTCTAATGTCAAGAGAAGGTTGTTCCCGCCGCCAGTTTCTTTATCGGGCGGCGAAGATTGCCGGGATCTACGTCCCCTCTTTTTACCTGGTGAGTTATCGGCCTGACGGAAGAATTGAAGCGGTTAAACCAACGCAGGACGACATTCCCGTCCGGGTAACCCGCCGGGTGGTGACTAATTTTGACCAGGTTTCTTTTCCCACCCGATTTATTGTACCGGGGACAGAAATTGTCCATGACCGGGTCATGCTGGAAGTTATGCGGGGCTGTACGCACGGCTGCCGTTTTTGCCAGGCCGGGATTATTTATCGTCCCGTGCGGGAAAAAACTCCTGCTACCCTGCTTACCCAGGCGGAAAAATTAGTTTGTGGTACTGGCTATGATGAAATTTCACTTATTTCGTTAAGTTCGGCCGACTACTCGCGGATAAAAGAGGTGGCCCGGCTTTTACTTGACCGTTTTGAAAAGCAAGGGGTAAACGTTTCATTGCCCTCCTTGCGGGTAGATACCTTTTCGGTGGCCTTGGCGCAAGAAGTCCAACGGGTTCGCCGGGCCGGTCTTACTTTTGCCCCGGAAGCCGGCAGCCAGCGGCTGCGCGAGGTAATTAACAAGGGGGTTACGGAAGAAGATTTACTGGCCGCGGTCTCGTCCGCCTTTAAATCTGGCTGGTCTGCGGTTAAGCTTTACTTTATGCTTGGTTTGCCTACGGAAACTGAGGAGGATGTAATCGAGATAGCCAGGCTGGCCTACCGGGTATTAAAGGCGGGGATAGACCAAAAAATCTCCTCCGCCAGGTTAAAGGTTACCGTAAGTGTTTCTTCCTTTGTTCCTAAAGCGCACACTGTTTTTCAGTGGGAACCCCAGTTTGAGATAGATGTCTTGCGGCAAAGACAAAAAAGCCTGCGGGAAAAACTAAAAGGACGCCACTTGGTTTTTCGGTGGAGCGAGCCCGAGATGAGTTTTATTGAAGCCGTGTTGGCCCGGGGAGACCGCCGGCTTGGCCGGGCAATTGAAGAGGCCTGGCGGGAAGGATGCCGTTTTGATGGGTGGTCAGAATATTTTATTTATGGGCGTTGGTGCGATGCTTTTCAGCGGGTAAGGCTGGACCCGGCTTTTTATGCTAACCGGCGTTATGATTATGACGAGGTATTGCCTTGGGAGCATCTAAATCTTGGGGTAACCAAGGATTATTTGCGGCGGGAGATGGAATTGGCCCTAAAAGGCCGGCAGACTCCTGCCTGCCGAAGGGGAAAATGTGCGGGGTGTGGTTTGTGTCCGGCTTTTGGGGTGGCCCCGGAAATAACAGCCCCGGAAGTAAACGAAGTTATAACCGGAAACCCGGAGGTAATGAATGGAAGGTCTTAGCCCCGTACTCCCGCAAAAACCAGAAAATGTCTTTTGGCGGTACCGGCTCCAATTTTCTAAATTGGGTTTGGCCCGTTATCTTTCGCACCATGATTTAATCAGAACTTTTACCCGGGCTATCCGGCGGGCGTGTTTACCCGTAGCTTTAACCCAGGGGTTTAATCCTCATCCTGATTTAAGCTATGGACCTCCGCTGCCCGTAGGGATAGCCGGGGAAAGGGAATATCTGGACTTGAATTTAATTAGGACCTTAACGCCGGCCGGTATTTGCTCTTTACTAAACAAGGCGCTTCCGGAAGGCTTAAGGGTAAATAAAGCCTGGCTGCTGCCAAAAAGACCGAAAGACAGATCTTCACTGGTGACACTCATCAGCCAGGCGGCCTACCTGGCCAAGGTACCTTTAGGCGAAGAAATTAAGGCCGAAGACCTGGCTAATTATATTCAAACTTTTTTAGCGGCCGACGAAATTGTAATTTTTCGTCTAATTAAACCCAAGAAAAAAAGCAAGAAAAAGGAAGAAAAAGAAAAAAAGCAAAATATTCGGCCGGGGATATTTTCTTTAAAAGGACAGGTAAAAGCAAAGGAAATGCTTTTAGAAATGGAATTAAGTTTGGGAAATAAAGACAATGTTCGCCCGGATCAGGTTCTACGGGTTTTTTTAGCGGATTTTCCGGCTCAAGTTGACCTTGCTGAAGTAAAAATTATCCGTACCGGACTGGGTCCGCAAGAATTATTAATACCTTGAAGGGAAGTTTAAAATGTTTAAAGAAATTATTATTAACGCAGGCGAAGAAGAAACCAGAGTAGCCGTTTTAGAAAATAAATTACTGGCTGAGGTACATATAGAGAGAGCGGTAGGGCAGCGCCTGGTAGGAAATATTTTTAAGGGAAGGATTGAAAATGTACTGCCCGGTATGCAAGCGGCTTTTGTAGATATAGGTTTAGAAAAAAATGCCTTTTTATACGTCGAAGACGCCCTATCTCCCGTAAAAACTAACGGACAGAATAATATTACTGACGTGGTTAAAAAAGGCCAGGAAATTATGGTCCAGATCGTTAAAGAGCCTTTTGGGACTAAGGGTCCACGGGTAACAACCCATCTGACCATGCCCGGGCGTTACGCCGTATTGATGCCTACCGTAGATTACGTGGGGATTTCCCGCCGGATTGAAGACGAAAAGGAACGGGAAAGGTTAAAAGAGTTTGCCCGGAAGGTTAAGCCGGCCGGTATGGGTTTAATTATGCGCACCATGGCTGAAGGGTTGGAGGAGGAGGAACTGGGTCAAGATATTGACGTGCTGGTCAAGCTTTGGCGGAAAATTTTAAATAAGGCCAAAAACAGTCCTGCTCCGAACTTAATCCACCGGGATCTGGAGTTGATCCAGCGCATCTTGAGGGATGTATTTGACCCTGAGGTAAACCGCTTAATTGTAGATGCACGCCACGAGTACGAAAAAATAATAGAACTGTTGGATCTTTCTGCTCCTCACTTAAAATGCAAAGTAATTTTAGAAGAACACGATAATATTTTTTGGGAATACGGCCTGGAACAAGAACTGGAAAAAGCCTTGTTGCGTAAAGTATGGCTTAAATGCGGGGGTTATCTTATCTTTGATCAGACCGAGGCTTTAACCGTGATAGACGTAAATACCGGGAAATACGTGGGAGATAAAAATTTAGAGGAAACCGTATTAAGGACAAATATGGAAGCCGCGGCGGAAATAGGACGCCAGTTACGGCTTAGAAATATAGGCGGGATTATTATTGTAGACTTTATTGATTTGGAGAAGAAGGAGAACCGCCAAAAAATTTTGCAGGTGTTGGAAGAGGAAATTAAAAAAGATAAGACTAAAGCAAATATTTTGGGTATTACGCCTTTAGGGTTGGTAGAAATAACCCGGAAAAAAGCCCGGCCCAGCCTGGCTGAAGTAATGCAAAAACCTTGTCCGTATTGTGAGGGCCGAGGAAAAGTTTTATCTGAAGAAACCGTAGGTATTAATTTTAAAAATAATATTTATGAGTTTGCGGCGCGTACCTCTAGCCCTACCATTTTAATTGAAGCTCATCCGGCCGTTGCGGCCCGTTTAATCGGCAGCGGTGGCGTTAATTTAAAGGAATTAGAGCAAAGAACAGGTAAAAGACTTTATATTCGCGGCTCCACCGCCCAGCATATTGAAGCCGTGACCATGCGTCCGTTATATGATCAGGCCGGTATTCAAGCCGGTGGCTTCCAACCGGTTAAACGGGGACAGGTGTTAGAAGTTAAAATAGAAGAACCCCACGTTAACAAACTTAATGACGGAATTGCCCGTTTAAATGGTTTTATAGTGGATATTGAAGGAGCCGGCTCCCTGGTGGGTGAAATAGTGCCCGTTGAAGTCAGCAAAGTTTATCGTACTTATGCCCGGGCAAAGCTGGTAAAGAGGGGCGTATAGCAATACGCCCGTACAAAAGTTTCTTAAATGGCGGACGCGCGTTTCCTTTAGGCTGCTTTACAGGGGTGGAGAAGATGAAATTAGTAACTTATTGCGCTAAAGGCGAGCAATCTAAAAAAAGACTGGGTGTTTGGGTCCGGGGATGGGTAATTGATCTTGTTCAAGCCAGTTTAGTTTTTTGTCCCGCGGAAAAATTTCCGGCGCAGGAGATGGAAGAGCTTTTGGCGGCCGGGCCGGAAGGATGGCAGTGGGCCGAAAAGGTAACAAATAGTGTTTTGAAATATATGGTAAATATAGGGGAAATAAAAGGTGAAAAAGAATTCCCCGGTTCACCCCTTGAAAAGATACTTTTTAAGGAGGAGGAAATTAATTTTCTTCCTCCTTTAACCCGGCCGGGGAAAATAATTTGTATTGGTTTAAATTATTACGACCATTGTGAAGAACAAAAGGCAAAAATACCGGTAAGCCCTATAATTTTTGCGAAATTTAATACCGCCCTTTGCGCTACAAAACAGCCGGTTATTCGTCCTTCAGTTACCGGTCAATTGGATTATGAAGCGGAATTAGCGGTAATTATAGGTAAAAAGGGAAGGAATATTCAAAGACAGGAAGCGCCGAAATTTATAGCCGGTTATACGATTATGAACGATGTTACGGCCCGGGATATTCAGCGGCGCGACCGGCAGTGGGTGCGGAGTAAAACGTTTGACACCTTTGCTCCTTTAGGACCTTTTTTAGTAACGGCTGACGAAATTGCTGACCCCCAAAATCTTTACCTTCGTTGTTGGGTTAACGGGGTGTTGCGTCAAAACTCCAGTACGGCCCAAATGATTTTTAGCCTTAATTATTTAATTAACTTTATTTCCCAGGTGATGACTTTGCTCCCCGGTGATATTATCGCCACGGGTACCCCGGCAGGAGTGGGTGCTTTTTGCGAACCTCCCACTTACTTAGAACCTGGGGACGTGGTGCGAATTGAAATTGAAAAAATAGGAGTGCTGGAAAATTACGTAGTAGATGAACGTGATTAGTAGTTAAGCAATAGCCGTGATTCATTTGTTAAAAAAATAAATGGTTTTTCGGATATATTGACAAAAGAGCAAGATATGTTTATAGTTAGTAAGGGACTCGGTTATATCGCCTAAGACGGGTTTAAGTTATAAAAGGGGGAATATTTTTGTACGCCATTATGGAAACGGGTGGCAAGCAGTACCGGGTGCAGGAGGGCGATGTGTTGCGGGTGGAAAAGCTGCCTGTTCAACCCGGGGAAAAGATAGTGATTTCAAGAGTGCTGGCGGTAGAAAAAGATGGTCAATTTAGGGTGGGGAGGCCAGTAATAGAAGGAGCCCGCGTCATCCTTAAAGCTGTCCGTCAAGGGCGAGACCGTAAGATTATTGTTTTTAAATATAAAGCCAAGAAAAATTACCGGCGCAAAAAGGGGCACCGGCAGTCATTTACCCAGGTGGCGGTAGAAAAAATAGAGGCGTAAGGAGAGGCGCATAGCCATACGCCCGTACTTAAGAAAATTTGCCGTTAGAAAATCAGGAGGTGGATATAATGGCTCATAAAAAAGGAGTAGGCAGTTCCCGGAATGGCCGGGATTCGCAGCCTAAAATGCTTGGCGTTAAGCGTCAGGATGGCGAGTTTGTCAAAGCCGGAAGCATTATTATGCGTCAAAGAGGAACGAAAATTCACCCTGGCCGGTGGGTAGGCAAGGGTGGAGACGATACATTGTTTGCCCTGGTAGATGGGATGGTTTCCTTCCAGCGTAAGGGCAAAGACAAGAAAGAAGTTCATGTAATGCCTGTAGCGCAGATAGTTTGACTAGGGGATTTAAAAGGTTTGTTTTATAGGCCAGCTTAAAAGCTTTAGCTGGCCATTTTTTAGTTTAGGCAGGTAAATAAAGATGGACTTGAAGGGAATATTAGAAGTGTTTAGGGAACAGCGGCATGATTTTATCAATCACTTGCAAGTAATTTCTGGATATTTGCAGTTACAGAAACAAGAAATTGCCCGTGACTACATCCAAAAAGTTAGCGGTCTGCTTAGAGAACAGGGAAAAATTTTTCATTTAAAGATTCCCGAGGTTACCACCGTACTTTTAGTGGAACAAAAAAAAGCCAGGGATTATGGCATTGAAGTTATTTTTGATCTTCGGGATGACTTAGCCCATTGCTCTATCCCTGGTGACGTGATGGGGGCATTACTGGAAACCATATTTTACATAATTATTTCT
>DMDI01000054.1 GCA_003445555.1 Desulfotomaculum sp.
TTAGAAAACATACACCCTTACGATTAGAAGAAATCGCTGTATTATTTGAAAAGATTAGTAAGGCGGGCGTTTCAGCGTTATATAATAGAGTGGAGAAGAAAAGAATTACAGATAAAAGGTTAGGCCATAGAATCAAAGAAATAGAGAAAATGTTGAAAATTGAGACCTGACCCTTTATCTTCTGGATGGAAAATTTGATGAAAAATAGCGTATAGAGGAGAAAAAACCACTCCCAAAGAGATAAAGTTGAAATTTACAGGGGGGGGGGTGAAAACAGGATTGCAGTAAATTTGCAAGACTGGTAAAATTATATTAGACTATTCTTGGGGGTGGGTAGGCAGATTTTCTTTAAGGGGCTTAAAAAGAGAAACGCCTCTAAATCTGTCTGAAGGCAGTTCTTATGGGGAGGGGCTGGAAACGGGTCATCAAACGACACCGCGCCAGTCCTTTACCCGACAGATTTTCTTCCGGAACGCGAAGCAGGAACTGGGGCTGACCCAGTGCCATTTAACCAGTGAAAACACCATCCACGCTTATTTTACCTTGCTTTTTGTAGCGGAAACGCTGGTCCGTTTTGCGCAGTGGGAGAACAATAAGGAAGGCGAGGTGGTCACGCACGGAGAAATTATAAGGCTTCTTTTCAGGTGCCGCTGTTGGGTGGAATTCCGTTCTTCTCCTGCAGGAGTGGTTGTCCATCTTGTAATGGATGCCGTAGCTAAACGTTTTCAAAGGTTGTGTGAAGCTTATTGGCCTGATAGAGCGGAAATGAAATGGTTTAATAGTAACTCAAAGTGGAAGCAGTTGCCATTAAGTGCATAAGTCATGTCTGTTATGATGGGAGGCAAGCAAAACACCTTTACTTTCTGTAGATGGAATGGTTTATAAATCTCATTATACCAGAAAGAGGGTGTTTTGCCTATTATTAAAGAAGTCTTTATTTTACCATGGCGTATTCAAATGATCAACTGCGAAAGTTGAGTTATTAATCTATTCATGAAGGCAAAAACAGAATGATCAGGAAAGGTGGGATTAGTAAATTAACATGAAAGCAAAGTCAATGTTTTTGGTTGCTGCCCTGGCGTTTTGCCTGGTTTTCGGTTTAGTTGCCGCGGCCTTTGCGGCGTTTCCGGATATAAACGGCCACTGGGCCCAGGCACAGCTCGAAAAGTGGGTGGAACAGGGGCTGGCGAAGGGTTACCCGGACGGCACTTTCAAGCCGGACAACCAGGTAACCAGGGCGGAATTTGTCGCTCTGCTGAACAGGGCCTGGGATAACCAAAACCCGGGCGCGAAATGCGATTTTACGGACGTAAAAGCTAGCGACTGGTATTATCAAGAAGTAGCGGCAGTTGCTGAAGCAGGCTACGTTTCCGGGTACGAGGACAAGACTTTCCGTCCGAATAACCCCATCAACAGAGTGGAAGCAGGAGCAATCATCGCCCGCCTTTTAAAACTCCCCGCGGGGGACGAGAGTGCGCTGGCCGCTTTTAAGGACGCAGCGGCAATCGGCGCCTGGGCGAAGGGGAGCATCAGCGCGCTGGCGGCGGAAAAGCTGCTGGGCGGTTACCCGGACGGTACCTTTAAACCCGCCAACCCCATCACCCGGGCGGAGGCTATCGTCCTGATCGACCGGTCCCTGGCTTACAGCGGCGAAGGAGGGGAAGTAATCCCCGTCACCGGCGTGAAGTTGAATAAAGATAAACTATCGCTGAGTGTCAGCAGTACGGCGCAGCTGGAAGCGACCGTTGAACCCGCGGACGCAACCAACAAGAATGTTACCTGGTCCTCTAGCGACGAGGAAATCGCCACGGTTGACGAAACCGGGAAAGTCAAGGGAATTAAGGTTGGTAAGGCCACTATTACCGTAACCACCAAAGACGGCAATAGGACAGCCACCTGCGAAGTGAATGTTTATCGTAGTGGTGGCGGCGGCGGTGGCGGCGGATCCTCCAAGACAGTTTCCGTAACCCTGGTTCCCACCGCCTCGGGTATAGGCAATGTGGCCACGGTGAATATTACTGGCTATGAGAACGCCGCCCAGTACCGCTTGTTGAAAAATAATTTGGTTTTGACCAACAAGGTGAACGTCGGCTCGACGGTAGTGGTGCTGTATCTGAAACCAGACGAAACCTGTGTGGTGGAACTGTATAAAGCCGATGGTACAATCTTAGATACTGTAACGGTAGAATGCCAGGAAGCGGCGCCTTCAGCCAAGACAGTTTCCGTAACCCTGGTTCCCACCGCCTCGGGTATAGGCAATGTGGCCACGGTGAATATTACTGGCTATGAGAACGCCGCCCAGTACCGCTTGTTGAAAGATAATTTGGTTTTGACCAACAAGGTGAACGTCGGCTCGACGGTAGTGGTGCTGTATCTGAAACCAGACGAAACCTGTGTGGTGGAACTGTATAAAGCCGATGGTACTTTGCTGGCTACTGAAACTGTAGTGGCACTGGCCCAGTAAATTACTCTATTTAAGGAGGTTTATAAAAGTTGATTAAAAAGTTAACCAGGATAATAGCCTTGACCATGGTTTTGGTATTCCTTTTAGCTTCTGCAGCTATGGCTGCCATACCGAACAATGCCATCATCTTCGGGGGTAAGGCCTACGATTTGTCCTTGTTGGATGACCAGAGCATGGTTGAGGAAATCCTGAACGCCTTTGTACATAACGGCAACAGCTTTGTTTATAAAACACCTGAGGGCAATTTGATCAACCCCGATGCTCAGGCAATAAATAAGGATACCCTACCGGAAGTGGAATACAAGGATGACAAGGGGAATATTACGCGTTATGACGCTAAGGATGGGGATGAAATCTCACCTCCGGTTACCATAGATATAAGTGGTGAATGGAGGGGGTATTTATTATTAGATGGATTAGGAGCTGAAAGAACATCCGGCAGTATCTATGTTCTTAATATAATTCAAAATAATAATTTGTTATCTGCATCATTAAGTTTACCAGTCGAATTCGGTTTTAATTCTCCCATTAATTTCACTGGAAAAATAAGTAATGATTCAACTCTTTCTATGAATGGTTTTTCTGGTAATACAGAATTAAATATTTATGGAACTTGGCAAAAAGATAAATCATTAGAAATTGCTCTTGAAGGTATTGAACAAGAAATTCAATTTGTTCTTTTTTACAAAGAAGAACATTTACCAACAATCTCACTTAATAATACTCTTAAATTAGAAAAAAAATTAGGAGATATTGGTACAGGTAGAAGTATTATTCTAGTTCATGGCATGGATGATAACGCAGAATCTTGGGATGAAATGTTAGATTATTTTGACGACCACGAAATCGATGAAACAAATAATGTTTGGGTTTTTCAATACGACTGGAAATTACACATAAATGTTAATGGAAAGCATATGAAGCATATGATTTCAGAAAAACAGTCCGCAGGTGAAATAACACAAGACCCTATCATTATTGCTCATTCAATGGGAGGTTTAGTTTCCCGCTCATACGTAATTTTGAGTTCAGGCAATTTTCACAGATTAGTAACCTTAAGCACACCACACTTGGGTTCAGATTTAACGCATATTGCTCCTTATGGAGATGAGACCGGTGTCGGAGATTTGTTACCGGGACATCCATTTTTAGATAATCTTAACTCCGATAGATTTGAAAAAACTCAACGCTCAAAATATTGGTTACTTAATGGTAGGGTTGGGACATATCCATCGTGTTATAAATTAGGGATCCCTACGTGTTATCATTGGCATCATCCAATGCCTACTAATATTGAAAAAGTTGGGCATGGAACGTTAGATAAACCAAATGATGGAATGGTAACCAATGCTTCGGCTCGATTTACTGGAAATAAATATTACGATAAAGACAAAAATGTTCATAGGGTTGATACATTTGAGTGGATAGATCATAAACAGTTAAATAAAGATGACCGAATATGTAAATGGGTTAAAGATTTTATTAATGATCATCAGTAATGATTGACAAATAATCAACGAACCGCTAACAAAATGTATATGCCATAAGGGTTTCAGTGGTAATTCAAGCATTGTAACCCGTTCAAACTTTCGTGTCGGTGGATAGAAAACTACTCCGCAACCCCTTACGGCACATACACTCGACCGTTAATGGGGTTTAGCAAGCCAGTAAGGACGGAGTTGGTCAAAACCGTGCGGCACAATAAGGGTATGTGTATAGTGTAGGGACTTGTCGCCTCGCCCTACCGGTAAACCGGCATTCATCTCCCGCCTATAGAGGTGGAAGTCTTCTGCCGGAAATATAATAAAGAATTTTGGAGAGAAGTACAGAAACACAAGGGGACGGTTCTTAAAG
>DMDI01000167.1 GCA_003445555.1 Desulfotomaculum sp.
AAGGCTATTCCTTCGGTATATCTTTTCACCAGCTGAATAAGGTCATCTTTTTCCGTAATAATATGGGTCCGGATGGGAATGACGTGAAAAATTACCGCCAACTCCTTTTTAAAACCTGAAAAAGTTCTCTGATAACTAATGTATACCGGAAAATTAAATGTGTGTTTGTCCTAAGGCAAAGAAGAAGGTGGGTATATAAGGATTATTTGTCCGGCTTAAGAGGAGGAGTTTTTTTGTCGGCCGGCTTTCTTAGAGGGGCGGGGAAAAGCAAGGACGGCTTTTTTTTGACCTGCTTTATGGCCGCATTCTCCTGGCCTAGGGCACTGTGCCGGCGGCCGTAGCTGAAATAAAAAATAATTCCCAGGATAACCCATATAAAAAAACGGACCCAGGTAAGCGGGGGTAGGTTGACCGCCAGGTATAAGGCTGCCCCCGCTGCCAACAAAGGGGTTACCGGGTATCCTGGCAGGCGAAAAGGCCGGGGAAGATCGGGCCGGGTGCGTCGTAAAATAATCAAACCAATAGATACGGCAAAAAAAGCCGATAAGGTGCCAATATTGGCCAGTTCAGCCACAATGTTGATAGGCAGTAAGGCTCCAATTAGAGCCACCCCGGAGCCAATAAACAGGTTGTTCCAGAGGGGGGTTTGAAAACGGGGGTGTAACCGTGAAAAAAAAGAGGGTAATAAACCGTCACGGCTCATGGCAAAAAAAATCCGGCTTTGCCCGTACATGGTTACCAGTATTACTGAGGTAAGACCGGCTAGAGCGCCGGTGGCCACCAGAGCCGAACCCCAGCGAAGACCAATAGCGGACAGGGCAGCGGCCATAGGTGAGGCGGTATCAAGGGCTTTATAGTTTACAATTCCGGTAAGTATAATTGTAACCAGAATATACAAAAGGGTGGACACACCGAGAGACAGAAGAATTCCTAAAGGAAGAGAGCGCTGAGGTTCTTTCACCTCTTCGGCCGCGGTGGAAACAGCGTCAAAACCAATGAAGGCAAAAAAGATAATGGCGGCTCCATGGAAAATACCGGCCACTCCAAAGGGAAGAAAAGGCCGCCAGTTGGCCGGGTTAATATGCTTGAAGCCCAAAAAAATAAAAAGTAAAATAACCGCCACTTTAACCATTACTATAATCTTATTTACCGCGGCGCCCTGCCGAGTACCGCTGATAATTAAAACCGTTACCAGTCCGGTAATAAAAGCAGCGGGTAAGTTAAAAATTCCTCTTGCCGCCGGTGAAGCAATTAGGGCGAGCGGCAGGTTGATTCCTGCTGACTGCAGCAGGCTGACTAAATAAGAACTCCAGCCAATAGACACCGCCCCTGCCGCCACGAGGTACTCCAGGATAAGGTTCCATCCCACCAGCCAGGCCAAAAGTTCCCCCAGAGAAATATAGGTAAAGGTATAAGCGCTTCCCGCGACGGGAACAGTTGCCGCCAGTTCCGCATACACAAGGGCGGCTAAACCACTGGCCAGGCCGGCGGCAATAAAAGAGATAATTAAACCTGGTCCGGCGTAACGGGCGGCAGCCACTCCAGTAATAACAAAAATACCGGTGCCGATAATGGCCCCAATACCTAAGGCCGTCAAATCGAGGGGACCGAGTACTTTGCGCAGGCGGCCGGCACTATCTCTTTTTTTAGCCAAAAGATTATCCACCGGCATAACCCTAAACGAAGGCATAAAGATTCACCCTTATTTATTTTTCTTAAATAATATTTACCTGGAAAGTAATTTTTATTATTTTTTCTTTTGTTTTAAAACTGGTCATGGTAAAATAAAAATGCAAAAAAACTGAAAGAGGTTAAAAAATATTGGAAAACGAAAAATTTCAGGAATTGGTACTGCAGCAATTATATACGCTTACCGAAGGTCAAAAGCAGCTTGTTGAACGTATTGAATTGATAGAGAAAGGACAAGCCCGGCTTGAGAACCGTCTTGATTCCCTAGAAAACCGGCTTGATGTTTTAGAAAATGGCCAGACTAGAATTGAACTTCGCCTGGAAAACGAAATTATCCCTAAAATTACCGCTTTGTTTGACGGTTATCAGTTGAGGGGTGACCAAATCGAAAATTTAAAGTTATATCTTGACGGCAGGTTGGAAGCCATTGCCCTTGATATTAATTACTTGATTGGCCGGGTTGTGCGTCACGATACAGCTATTCTAGAGTTGAAGCGGATAAAATGAAGAGAAGAAATTCCAGAATAATTATAAAAATCATTTAAAGGGATGGATTTACATGGGAATTACTATAAAAAATATCGTTAAACGGGATGGCCGCATACAACCTTTTGATCCGGTCAGGATAGAAAACGCTATTCTGAAGGCCTTTAAAGCCACTGGTGAAGTGAGCAGCCGGCACACTTATTTTACTGATGAGGACGCGGCCCGGGAGGTTACCGATGAGGTGTGCACCCGGCTCATCCAGAACCTCGAATCTCGAATCTCGAATCTCGAACTTCGAGAACAAGACCAGTCACTAATCATTAGCTCTGACGACGAATACCGGCGACCGACCGTGGAACAGGTGCAAGACCTGGTTGAGGAAGCCTTGATGCATAAGGGCTATTGTAAGACGGCCAAGGCTTATATTGTGTACCGCGAACAGCACCGCCAAATGAGAGAGATGAAAAGTTTAGTAAGTATTGACTTGATTGAGGCGTACTTAAATGAAGATGACTGGCGAATTAAAGAAAACGCCAATACGACGTACTCTATCCAGGCCATGAATAATTATATTGCCGGGACAGCCGCGGCCCACTACTGGCTGGAAAAGCTTTATCCTCCGGAAGTAAGACAGGCCCACCTGAACGGCGATATGCACATTCATGATTTGGACCGCATCAGCAGCTACTGCATTGGTTGGGATATAAGAGAACTACTGAGTGAGGGTTTTAAAGGGCAGGACGGGCGAATGGAATCAAGGCCCCCGAAGCATTTTCGCAGTGCTTTAGGACAGGTGGTAAACTTCCTATACACCTTGCAAAATGAAAGTTCGGGCGCCCAAGCTTTATCCAACGTGGATACCATGCTGGCCCCTTTTATTGCTCATGATAATTTAACCTATCCTGAAATAAAACAAGCTGTTCAGGAATGGGTCTTTAATTTAAATGTGCCCACCCGGGCCGCCGGGCAGGTTCCCTTTACCAACATTACCCTGGACTTACAGGTACCCCGGTTTATGACCGGAGAGCCGGCAGTAATTGGCGGAAAACCGGCCGCTCCCCTGGGCAGTTTTCAAAAAGAAGTAGATATGTTTAACCAGGCCTTTGCGGAAGTCTTGCTGGAAGGTGATGCCAGGCAAAGGGGTTTTACTTTTCCCATTCCCACCTATAATATAGGAAGCTGGATTATAGACCCGGACAGACGTGAGACTTGGAACGAGACTGTTTTAAAAGTATTTGAGGTAGCCGCAAGGTATGGGGCGCCTTATTTTGCAAACTTCTTCAATTCAGAGCTAAGCCCGGAAGATGTTCGCTCTATGTGCTGCCGCCTGAAGCTGGATACTAGAGAACTGGTAAGGCGCGGCGGCGGGCTGTTCGGCTCTAACCCTTTAACCGGGAGTATCGGCGTGGTTACTATCAACCTGCCCTTATTGGGATACCTGGCCAAAGATGAAGCTGATTTTTTAAATCGCCTGTCTCGCGTAGCCTCTCTGGCCGTTAGCTCTTTAGAAATAAAAAGAAAAATACTGGAAAGGCTGACCGCGGACGGTTTGTATCCTTATTCCCGTCATTATTTACGCGGTGTAAAACAGCGCTTTGATAAGTACTGGGCCAATCATTTTTCTACTATCGGCGTATTAGGCGGCAATGAGGCCTGCTTAAATCTTTTTGGCCAGGGAATCGCGCATCCCCGGGGTAAAGAATTCATAACCCGGGTACTTGGTTTTGTGAGGGATTTTATTGTTAAGAGCCAGGAACGAACGGGGAATATGTATAATTTAGAAGCTACCCCGGCGGAAGGCTGTTCCCACCGTCTGGCCAGGACAGATAAAGCCAGGTATCCCGATATAATCGTGGCCAACGAGGAAGCCTGGAAAAGGGGAGCCCCGCCGTATTACACCAACAGCACCATGCTGCCGGTAAATTATACCGACGATATATATGAACTGTTGTCTCATCAGGAAGACCTGCAAACTTTATATACCGGGGGAACGGTAACCCATGTTTTTTTGGGGGAGAAAAAGCCGGATTATCAGGCTTTGGCGAACTTAACCTGCAAAATTTTTAAGCAGTTTAAAATCCCTTACTTAAGTTTAACTCCCACCTATTCGGTCTGCCCTGCCCACGGTTATTTTCCAGGAGAAAAATGGTTTTGCCCTGAATGTAAAAGTAAGATGGAAGTTTATTCAAGGGTGGTGGGTTACTACCGTCCGGTGCAGCACTGGAACGACGGCAAGCGTGAGGAATTTAAAGACCGGAAATTGTTTCAGGTCGAGGATGCAGGTTGAAAGCCTGCTCCACATGCAGGTTGAAAGCCTGCTCCACATGCAGGTTAGAAGAGGGAGAAGTAACTTGCAGATTGCCGGGTTAACGAAACTATCTCTAGTTGACTGGCCGGGTAAAGTTTGCGCCGTGGTGTTTACCAGGGGTTGCAATTTTCACTGTCCCTGGTGTTTTAATCTTTCCCTGGTAATACCCGAATTATATGCGCCGTTAATTCCGCAAGATGCAGTAGTGGATTATCTTTATGCCCGCCGGGGTTTTTTAGACGGGGTAGTAATTACCGGAGGAGAACCCACCCTCCAAAATGATCTTTTAGATTTTATCCGGCTTTTAAAATCCTGGGGTTACCAGGTAAAAATAGATACGAATGGTTCTCAGCCCGCCGCGTTGCAAAAAATACTTGAATGTAAACCACCGGTAATTGATTGTCTAGCCATCGACCTCAAAGCTCCTTTAGAGCCGGATAAATACAACCGGGCCGCGGGACTTCCGGTAAATATAAAGGATTTAAAGCAAAGCTTGAGATTGGCTGCTTGCTCGGCCCGGCCGGTATACCTCAGAACGACAATAATCCCAGAGTTCCATAGTCAAGAGGATATTAAAGAAATAAAAAACATATACCGGAACCTCAAAAAGATAAATTCTCATCTTGTCCAGGTTTTTCAAGAATATCAACCACCATTATTAAAAAGGTAACTTAAACCACTAAGCCTTTCATATAATGAAATTAGATGCCTGGCGGGGTGAAAACGTTGTTTAAAAGGCGAAGACCGTTAAAAACTTTCTTATTAGGACTCATATTGCTATTTATTTTCTTAAGCCTCTTTTTTTGGGTGGACCGGTACCTGCGTCCCAGCATTATTAATATTGCGGAATTTAGAGCCACCCAAATGGCCACCAAAGCCATAAATGAGGCCATCCGGCAAAAAGTAAAAGATAATAATTTACAGTATCAGGATTTCGTTCAGGTACATAAAGACAACCAGGGGCGTATTGTTTTAATCCAAGCCAACACCGTTAAAACTAACCAGTTGGCCGCAGATATAACTTTGGCCGTGCAAGGCACCCTTCAAAAATTAACCGGGCAAACCCTTTTCATTCCTTTGGGACAGCTTACTGGCACGTATTTACTGGCTTCCCGGGGCCCCCGGGTTAAAGTTACCATTATGCCGGTGGGTACGGTTTTGGTAGACGTGGCCGACAAGTTTGAGCAGGCCGGTATTAATCAAACCCATCACTATATCTACCTGGATTTCCAGACTAAAATACGAATAGCCATACCGACCATGAAAAAAGAGTCGCAAATAGCCACTAAAGTGCCGTTGGCAGAGAGTGTTATTGTAGGGGAAGTGCCCAGTACTTTTGTTAACATATCTGGTGGCTTGTTCGGTGGAGGTTAGCAACAGCTATTTTATTTCCAATAAACCTTGACAAAACATAACAAATATAATACAATAAATTCATGGAACTATTAACCATAAGCAAAGCGGCAAAGAAATTAGGTGTCCATCCCAACAGCCTGCGCAACTGGGAGAGGCATGGCCTGATCAAGCCAGTCCGTTTACCCAAGGGCCAGCGCCGGTATTCCATGGACGAACTGAACAGGCTTTTGCAATCCGGCCAACTGGACACCGGGCAGGAAAGCGTCGTCTTGTATGCCCGGGTATCCACCAAGAAGCAGGCCGGTGCCGGCAATCTAGAGCGGCAAATAGACAGGTTGCGGACAGGTTGCTCAGAAACACAATCTTACTATTAAAGCGGAATTAACGGACGTAGCCAGCGGCCTGAACCAGAAGAGCCGCGGCCTGACGAACGCCTTAAAGCTGGCCGAACGCGGAGAGTACAAAAAGCTCATCATCGAGTATCCCGACCGGCTAGCCCGGTTCGGGTACTCATACATTGAACGGCACCTAAGGTACTGTGGCGTGAAAAAAACCGCCATTGCCGAAAAAGAATCAGAAGACACACAATCCGAACTGGTTAGGGATTTATTGGCGATAGTCACGTCCTTTTCCGCCCGGCTTTATGGGGCCAGGGGCGGCAAGAAAATCCAGCAGGGTTTTCGGGAACTGATAGCAGGAGTGGGATCAGATGAAGAAGCAGAAAAAAAGTAGTCCTGACAACGGCATAAGTTACACCGTCTGCGGCGAATTTTTCCCGGAGGTCTATCCCGCCTTTCGTTCCGGGAAATGGAGCCGCGGGATGGAAGACCCCCTAACCGCAGAAATGCGGCTGTTCTGCTCCTGCGAGCGCTGGGCGTTTAACAGATTACAAGAAGATAATTCCCGCCAAGAGCTAAAGAAGCAGGGTCAAGGAACATTCGGTATAAATTCCCGCTATTGCGATGATGCCATACTGAAGGCCAAGGCCGTCATCGAATCGCAGAAAGAGCTGCTAAAGCTGGAAACCGAAGAAACAGAAACCAAGTTAGCCCGGGCCAAGAAGAAACTCAGTTGGGCGGAAAAAGACCTGGACAAAGCGGTTAAAGCAAGCGACACAGTGAGAATCGAAAAGGCCAAACGCTCCCGTTACGGTCGCAGAGCGCGGGTCAAAAAACTAACCGGCAAGCTTAACGAATTGCAAGCTCACCAGGACAGCGGCACAATCCCCACAGTAGTTTTCGGTGGCCGTTCTTTATGGAAGCGGGTTTGTAAAGGCCGGGCCACCTGTGAGGAGTGGCGGCAGGCCCGGCAGAACCGGTTGTATTCCCGGGGTGACGAAACCAAAGAGGGTAACCCTAATATTAAGGTAAGATGGCGCAACGGGGAATTTACCCTGTCCGTAACCATTTCTCACCTGTCCGTGCAAAAAGGTATGGACAGCAAAGGCAGACCGGTAATGACCCGCGCGCCCAAAGTGAAAGGCAAGCTGTGGCTGCCGGAAAAGCGCCGGCAAAAAGTGCTGGAACTGCTCTTATCAGGCGCACCTTACACCGTGGAAATGATCAAAGGCAGAGACAGCCGGTATAGGGCACACATTACCTTCCCTATAACCGCGCCCATTTTAGCGATCAACTCCAACCGGGGCTACCTGGGCATGGACACCAACCCAAACGGAGTGGCTTTAGCCAACGTAGGATACACCGGCCAGCCCGAACCCTGGCCGGCAGGTTTTGACGTGCCCTACCCAAAGGCCCTGCACAAATTTGCCGGAGAATTTCAAGTAACGGTACATCCAAACGGCTTTCTCTACCTCAAGGTACCCGAACTGGCTTACAGCCGCAGCTTCCGGCGCACTTACTTAACCGGCGTGCTTGCCAAAGTGGTAGTGGACATCGCCAAAGCTTTGGGTAAACCCATCGCTGCAGAAAACCTGGACTTTGGCAAAGACCGGCTGGATACGAACAAAAAATTCAACCGGATGGCTTCAAACTTTCCATTCAAGAAAATAGTCGAAGCCGTCACCCGCCGGGCCATTAAAGAAAGTGTAGGTGTAAAACCGGTCTGGCCGGCGCACACCTCCACCATTGGTTACTGGAAGTACATGCGGCGCTACGGTATAATCATTCACCACGCTGCTGCCCTGGTTATCGCTCGCCGGGCGATTGGTTTTCAAGAGCGCGTAACAAAAGAGTTAAGGCAGAAAATTCAAGCCGTAAGAGAAAAGCTTGCCCAAAAGGCAAATTCCTTGCCTGGGGAAGGAAAAGGGATGACCCCAAAGGTAAAGCGGCTCTTTAATCGGCTGGACGATAAAATTTCTGTTCACAACGGCTTGACCCGTTTCAAACAGGAATCGTTTTATTCCGTCTGGCGCGACTTAAAGCAGCTTGCTCTATCAAGTAGGTGACCCCGTTAGCCGGAGTTCGGACAAACCGGTAAGCGCCCTAACAGGGCACGGGAGGTGGGGTTAACCCCCGCTGGCTGGTCCACGTAAGGCCGTGTCTTACGCTAGAGCTCTAGCGCAATATTTTTCATCTCCCGTCCGGGTGGGACTCCCGGGCTGAGGTCCCCCTGTCGCCCCAGAAAAAATTTTTTAACGGAGGTGTAAAACCTGGTCATGGGGGGCCGGGTTTACAAAGGACTAACAATTGTTAGGTATTGTGAACTTTTTTGAACCAGGTAAGAAAAATGTATGGCTATATTTGTGAATATTGTGAGGGCACTGTCAAAGAGCGACTGGTAAAAAAGGAGGTCTTCAAGCATAAAAATGGTTTTGTTATGCTTGAAGATATACCCGTAGGAATATGCGATAAGTGTGGCTACCGATATTATCATTCAACAATACTGAAAAGAGTTGACGAAATCGCCGAGGGCAAACAAGCTCCTGCAAGAACAGAAACTATACCAGTTGCTCGATTGGGATAATATAACAGGAACTAAAAAAGTACGCGTAATAACTGTTTATGAAGATAAACCAAAGAGAGAATAAAAGAAGGGACTAACTTGGGATTCTGGGACGATGAACGGTGTGAATATTGTAATGGCTTAATTATTGAAAAGATAGTGGACTTACTCCGAAAGGTAGGAGAAAAATATATCCTAATTAAAGCTGAAAAAGAAGAATTACAGGAAATTAAAGGCGTTGGAGAACGAACAGCCGTTTATCTGAAATTGTTGAATGATACGCTGCAGATAAAGGATGCTTTACAAACAGTAGGAATAAGTTTACAGGACCATCTGGTTATTGCCGGGGATGAATACTTTAGTTACCGGCAAACCGGGTATTTGGAATAGGAAAATTTTAGACGGGGTTTACAGGATAAAATAATATGAAACAAAGAATTAATTGAAAAATAAGTCAGTTACACTTACTATTATAATGGTAAAGTAGTGGGAGAATTTGTAACAATTATTATCACGAATGTTGGCTTGCTTTTGAATTTTGGAGAACACAAAGGAGAGCTAAGAGAAAAAGGGAATATATCCCGTTAGCCAAAATAGTAAACCGGAGGGAGATAAAAAATAATGGCATTATCAGAACAATATCAACAACAAATTATCGATACTATTAAACAATTGCCAGAGGAAAAATTAGCTGAGGTTGTCGATTTTGTAACATTCTTAAAGGAGAAATATCAACCTCGTACAGAGAAAAATATAGTCAAACTTGGAGGTTTATGGGTAGGGTTCGAACCTACTGATGAAGAAATTCAAGAAGCACGGAAAGAAATATGGCAACATCTGAGATAACCGATATTCCAGAATTACATGACAGAATTATTGCGGCTACAGCTGTATTATTAGGGTTGAGTTTGATAAGCAAAGACAGTGTAATTGGTAAATCTGCATTCTTGGAAACAATTTGGTAATTGGAGAGCGAAGGCACAGTGGCGAAAGCGGTGGCTTTTCCGCGTAAGATTGTGGAAGGCGCCTTAAAACACCACGCCGTTAGTGTGATAGTTGCCCATAACCACCCCGGCGGCGTGGCGGAGCCGTCGAATAATGACGATAAGATTACCAAGCAAATCAAGAGTGCTTTGCTGTTTCTGCTCAGCCTAAATGTCGTTTAACTGCTCATATTGTATGACCATTTGTAATTGTGGTAGTATTTTCCCGAGCAAAAAAACGGGAGGGTATGAAAAGGCCTTGAGTTACCAATTAAATGTCCCCACATTTAAAAACTCAAGGCCCAACCACAAAAGCATAACGATCATAGCATATTTAGAATAAGTTAAGGGCCTGGCACCCCAAGGACCTGAATTTATTAAATATACCCGGCAGCGGCGTGCAGGATGTGCAGGATTGGGAGGATAGTCCCCCGTCCGCCATAGCCGCTCATATTATCTTAAAAACCTTATCGGCCACGAACTAACTAACTGGAAAATATTTACCTCACTTTAAAAAGCACGATTAACAGTAATGAACTTGGAGGAATAGGGTCAGGTCTCAACATTCAATAAAATTATATTGACAACTAAGTAGTTTTACAGCTATAATTCCTTATTTTCTCCAGCTATTATTAAGTCAAAGTCCCTGTATAAGAAATTTGTACTGGAAGGCATTGGCCAAGAAATAGAGAGCATAAAAAAGAACATAAGCCTTGGTTTCCTTCTGGGGAATCCTGAATTTGTTGAAGATATTAAGAGCAGATTTATCAAGGGAAGGCAAGATAAAGAAATCCCGGTTCTTAAAATGGCCCAGATGCAATTAAGCCCCGATAATATCAGGCAAGCGGTAGCAAAAAAGACAAAGGATAAGAAGTTATCCCGTAAGATATCCCTGTATCTTATTAGAAAACATACACCCTTACGATTAGAAGAAATCGCTGTATTATTTGAAAAGATTAGTAAGGCGGGCGTTTCAGCGTTATATAATAGAGTGGAGAAGAAAAGAATTACAGATAAAAGGTTAGGCCATAGAATCAAAGAAATAGAGAAAATGTTGAAAATTGAGACCTGACCCTTTATCTT
>DMDI01000150.1 GCA_003445555.1 Desulfotomaculum sp.
ATGTTTAGAGCCCGCGAAATAGGGGTTGAGCTGGATTCTAAGGACCCACGGGTGGGGCTTTTGGTACAAAAAATTAAAGAAGCAGAGAACCTCGGCTATCAGTATGAAGGGGCTGACGCTTCCTTTGAAATCCTTTTAAGGGATATTTTGGGGGATAAAATTAATTTCTTTGATTTAGAAGGGTTTCGAGTCATTGTAGAAAAAAGAGGGAAAGCGGACACCATAACTGAAGCTACTATCAAAGTCAAAGCCAAAGAGGTAGTTTTTCATACTGCTTCGGAGGGAGATGGACCAGTTCACGCTTTAGATAATGCTTTGAGAAAAGCCCTAAGTAGTGTTTACCCCGAACTGGATCAGATTAGATTGGCCGATTATAAAGTCCGGGTTTTAAATGAGAAAGAGGGAACCGCCGCTCGTATCAGGGTTTTAATTCAATCTACCGATGGTCAAGAAACCTGGGGAACGGTGGGAGTTTCCACCGATATTATTGAAGCCAGTTGGCAAGCCCTGGTGGACAGCATTGCTTACGGATTGTTAAAAAAAGAAGAAAATTAACCCTCTACCCCGCCCAACCGCTGCAGATAGCGATGGGCTTGTAACGCAGCTTTTGCTCCTTCTCCCGCGGCTACAATAATCTGTTTTTCCGGAACATCAGTCACGTCACCGGCGGCAAATAAACCCGGTACCCCTGTCCCGTTAGCGCAATTAACTTTAATTTCCCCCAGTTCATTAAGGGGGGCAATTTCACGGACTAAATCAGAATTAGGGATAAGCCCGATCTCGACAAAAATACCGCTTACCGCCAAATCCTGCTGCTCCCCGGTTTTTAAATTCTTGACGGTTATATTTTCTACCCTGGCAGTTCCTCCTACGGCGGCCGGCTGGTAGTTTACAAAAATGGTCAGGTTGGAAGCGCCTTTAACCCGTTCAATGAGTATGGCATCACCCCTTAGGGTGCTTCGGGAAATAAGATAAACATGGGAGGCTATTTTAATTAAGTCGTCTGTAGCTTCCAGGGCAGAATTGCCGCCGCCAATTACCGCCACATTTTCCCCGGCAAAGAGAGGGCCATCACAAATAGCACAATACGTTACTCCTCTGCCTCTCAGCTTTTCTTCGCCGGGCACGTTTAACGACCGGGGCCTTTTACCGGTGGCAACAATTACTGTTTTGGCCTGGAATTCTTCTTCCTCTCCCGTCTTTACCGCAAAACCGTTTTTTATTTGACCCATGCTCTTTACTTCAACACCGTTTTTTATTTCTACCGGAAACTGCCGGATTTGGGCTTCAAATTTTTGCATTAGCTCCGGTCCTTCTATAAACTGGTAGCCCATATAATTTTCAATGTTAGCGGTAACTAAGGGCTGTCCCCCTACGTCCTTGCTAATTAAAAGGGTGTTTATTTTTTTCCGGGCAGCGTATACCGTAGCGGTCATGCCTGCCGGTCCGCCGCCTATGATAATTAACTCATACAATAAAATCATCCTTCCCGGAAGACTTCCATCTCTCAAATTATACTCTAATTATTAACAAGACAAAAATAAGGCACAAGCAAGCTGCCAGGGGGTCTTTGCTTTAAAATCCGGGAGCGCCACTATCTTCCACCTTCAATGTTTAATAAAATGCTACTTTTTTAGGATATTGATAAAATCCTCGGTAGGCATGGCGGCCATGGTTATAGTCTTAAGAGTACCCCTGGAACCCAATTCCATCGCCACTTTAGCCACAACCTTGTTATCAGGAGCATCCAAAATGTTTATAAAGTCGTATTGACCTAAAACCACATACTGAGCAATTATTTTTGCCCCCAAGGCCTCAGCTTCATAATTGACTTCGTTAATCCTATCCGGATTCTCTTTAACAGTTTTCCTTCCTTCGTCTGTAAGGGTGGTCAACATTACGTAGTAAGCCATTTTTGAACCTCCTTTTTTAGTAACTCACTCTTAAAAAATATAGGAGAAGCCTGCTTGTACCACCAATTTTTTAAAAAAAATCAGTCACCTTAAACTCCTTAGCCGTACCCCCTGACGTAAGGAACTAATTGTAAAATACAAAAACACTAATTATAAGTTTAAATTATTCTAACTAAATATGCAATTATAACAACATATAGTTTTGAAAATATTTTACCATAAAAGAAAGGGCTGAAAAAAGTAAGCTTATCCAAAACCTTGATCAAATTTGTTAGGGTTTATTTCTTACAGCCTAAAACTTTGTATAAAATTTCCGCGTAATTTTTACATATTACGGCAGGAATTTTATTACTTTAATAGAATATAGATAAAAATGGGCTATATACGATTAGTAAAATTAAATAAACATAAAATATACTGAATAGGGGGAGTATGATGGTAACAATATCAACCGATTACCCTATGAGTCTATCAATTGATTACCCAGATAGGAAATTAAACAAGCTAACTACTTTCTTTAGGCTATTGAGCAATTGCAGGAAAAGAGCGTCTGGTTTGGTTTTAGCTCCGCTCTACTGTACGGCTTGATGTACGAAATCACCGCGGTCTTCTTAGTTATTTACCAAAAGAGATGGCTATTTCACAAGGCGGAACTCTTCGTCGCTCCGCTCCTTTGAAAAGGGGGATTTTAAATGATATTGTCTTTTAGAAAGTTTTGGTTTCTGGTTTTACTGTTATCTTTAGTTGTTATTTGGGGCTGCGCCCAAAATGAAACCCAGGAAAAGCCCCGGGCTTACTCTATGCTTGATAAAGAAAACCGGGCCCCGAAGATAACCGGTTTGACTGAAGAGGATATTCCCTTTGCATGCAGCCCGGATAAATAAGCTCTATTTACAATGAATTACAGCGATGAAATTAACGGCCTTAACGTTATAGCCGGAGACTACACCAGAAAGGTAAACATTTATAAAATGAGCCTTGACAACGGTCAGAAAACAATGATTGTCCAAGGTATACCGTTTATCAGTCTTGCAAAAATCTCACTTGATGGAAAATACCTGGCCCTTATGAGTGGAGGGGAACTTCGTCTTTTACAGCTTTCTTCAGAAAAATTAACGGGTAACATTGGTAGTCCTCCTAATTTGACCCACTTTGGCTGGTCGCCGGACGGCAAGAAAATTTATACTGAAAACGAGGTTTTCCCCAACAATATAATATACTCTGTCGAATCCGGCCAAAAACGTTTTCCTTACGAGCAAGGCCCGGAAGAACCGTTTTATAAGGCATCATATAAGATAGCCCAGGGAAAAGAGGTCTTTGTAGGTACAGATATGGCGGCAGATAAATATGGCAATGAAATGCCTGTAACGGTTATTTTAGACAAAAACCAAAACATAAAAAGAACACTCAGTATCGGCCGGGTAAGGGATATTTTTAAAAACAACATTATCCAGGTGGGCAAGGAGGGATTTGAGTTGCTTTTTATTCCCAACTACGAAACCTGGCGTCAAAAAATTCTTAGTGAGGATTACATTTACCAGTGTGCTTTTACCCCTGATGGAGACGTTATTTACACCACCAAAGGAAAAATAAAAGAAAATCCCTGTTACAGCTTAAATCTATTTGACCCAAAAAACAACAGGCAGAAAACAGTTGAAGTATCCGGGCCGCATTTCTGTCTTTGGCCAGACAGAAGATATATTGATATATGTGGTTATAGGGAAGAACGCTTGAGCCTGCCGGACTTAAAACAGGTAAAACATAAAGACCGGAATCTTTACACCGGGGAAAAAGCCAGGATTATTGCCGCTTTATACCACGCTTCTGATGTCTACTTTAAAAATTTTTATAGAAAAAATGAACCGAAAAAACTTGGAAAAGAGCTTGAGAAATATTTTGTCAATACCAGTTATCCTGTCCCGCAAGAGGCACTCTTTGACGTGCATCAAGAGCTTATCCACCGGTCAAGTTCAGAGACGCACCGCTACCATATAATACACGGAACCTTGGAAGACTTAAAAATTAACGGTGGCAGGGCATCCGTAAAGGCTGGTTTTGTCACAGAAAGCGATTATGGGAGTTGGTCCTTTATTTCTGCATTTGAAATGATCAAAATTAATAACAACTGGTATATAACCGGTCTGGCCACCTTTCCTGAATCCGGAGAAAGGAAAAGGGTTATGTCGGTGGTGCAAAAGTTTATTGACGGCGCAGAAAAGGGAAAGATGTATTACTTTCAAGATGAAAAAAGCAATGTACTCTATAAGAAAATAATAAAGAAAAAAATTAAAATAGGCCAGGTCCAGTTTTGGAGCTTGAGTGAACCCCAACTGGCTTCTAACGCGGGAAATGCCGCATATGCCAAGGTTTACCTTGATGTGGAGGACAAAAGGTACAAATTGCTCGTAAAGAAAAACAGCTTCAGGAATGTAGAACGCTGGTATATAGAACGGTTGGATGATGAAAGGTTATGGTATCTTTTTTAAACAATTTTACTGAACACGTAACACAATTTGCTTTCTATAAATAACTTCTTCAAGTATTAAAAAGAAAGGGTGGTTTGTGAAAACCCATTTCTATTATTTATTATAGGAACAAAATTTCCACATCCTTTATCTTCTCAAAATCCTTGTCCATTGTAACCACTTTCAACCCATGATATTTAGCTATGCTGTACTGATAAGCGTCATCAAAATCTAAATTCAGGCTTTTCCTGACGTTTACAACCTCTCTATACAGTTCCATCGGCAACGAGAGAAGTCTAGTAGTAGGTAAGACGTCTTTAACAAATTTCTGAAAAATGTCCTCTTTGCCATATTTGAACAGGATTACACCAATAGAATGCAAAGAGAAATCTGT
>DMDI01000163.1 GCA_003445555.1 Desulfotomaculum sp.
AAAAGAACGTCCCCTTGCTTCCGCTAACTGTCCAACCTCGTTAGGGGGCTAAATAGAACCTACGGCAGGACAGCGCCGACATTACCAAACCAGGAGATGGGCCGGACGACAGCCGTATCCCCGGTGTATTCTTTAACTTCCACCGATAAAACAGTGCCGTTGATGGCTCCGAGTAGACCTCTTTCCGACCATTCGAATTTAGCGGGGTCTTTTTTTACTTTCTTGAAGTCATATACCTTGGCGGATAGTTCTTTTAGTCCGTCGAGCGCCGCCTGCCTGCCGCTTTCGCTTAACCCTTCCAATGTGTCCAGCTTAACCGCAATAAACCCGTTGCCCCCGTTTTCTATCTGGAAAGCTGCTTTCATAGCGGTAAGGTATAGATTCTACCCTTTTTCTTTCTTCCGGAGCAAGGGTCAGTTTATTGTTTTTCAGAGGCCCGCCCCAGTAATCAAAAAGTTGAGGCCAGTCTATGTAACCGTAATAGCCAAACCAACCTCTATGATCAGGAGAAAGTTCGGCCACTACTTGCCGGGAATTGCTTCCGTCAGTCTGCATCAGCCACAAACTAGCCTTGTTCTCATTATCCAACCGGGCAAAAAGAATCTTATTACCGTCAGCTGACCAAAGGGGATATTCATCACAGTAATTATCGTCATTGGTTAGGGGGCGGGGCAGGCGATCATCTAAACGCACCAGCCAGAGCCGTCGTTTATGCAAGGCCCGGCGAACACCTTCTTCATCCATTATTTCCTTTTCGGGTTCAGGGCTGGCGCTGTAAACCAGACTTTCCCCGTCCGGGGAAAAGGATACCGCACTCACCGCCTGATCTTTTTTGGAAAACAGGATAAGCTTATTTGTTTGGACATGGAGAAGGGCCAGTTGTTTATTCTTCCATGTTTCACGTCCACTGCCGACAATTAGGGCAATTTGACCATGATGATCAGAACTAGGGTTCACAATGAACGAATTTGGATGGAGCAAGATAACCTCCCCAAAGGAAACAAGCCCGTTTTCACTAACCAAACAATCAGCCCAGCGCACGGCTTCGCCACCTTCTTCATTAATAGTATATAAAGGCAGGCCGTCTGCTTCAATAGAAACCGCAAAAGGACCCAGCCAGAAAAAAATCTGGTTTTCTTGACCACTGGCTGACCAGCCGGCCAGGCGCGGCCATAATTTTACCGGGTCGGGACTTTCATAAACAGATTTAAGCTTGCCGCTGGCAATATCTACCTTCCAGATGCCGGAAAATTCAGGATAAGCGAGAGGGGGTTTATTTTTATATTTAAACCGCTCAAAAACCACGTAACGGCCATCACCAGACCAGACCAGGCGCCCCAGGTGCACATCCGGAGCAAAACCGGGTAAAAGGCGGGCATCCTTTGTGTCGGGTGCAGCCAAAAACAGTTTATTGTCCAATGTGGAATAGACAAATTTATCCTGAACGGGCGACCAGCCAAACCGCATGACTTTGGAAGCAATCAGGCGGGAAGTTGAGCCATTGAAACTGCTTAACCATATCTGGTTATCTTTTTGAAAAAGCAGCCACTTTCCGCTCGGCGACCAGCGGGGATTATAAATTTCTTCACCACCGACAAGCTGCTTTGCCTTTCCGTCCGGCAGCTCTTTTACCCAAAGATTACCTTCCTGGAGGTAAGCCAGGCGGCCATGTTCAGGTCCGGATAAGGTTTGCAGATCCCCGGAGAGAAAAAATAGAGCATAAACCGCGACCCCTATCAGGATAACCATGCCAAGTCCAAAAAATAATTTTTTATTTTTCAAAGCATAATTGTCCTCCCTTTCTTTGGTTTTTAAAAAACAGTTATTTTATTTCCCTAAGAAATGCCTTAATCAATTCATAACGCTATTCTCCTTTGCCGCGACCTTCCGCTTCGCCGGATTTTTCGTTATTTCTCTGCAGTTTGGTGACAATTTCTTCAATGTTTTTCACTCTTTTGTTCAGCTTGAGCAATAATACTGGAACAAAAATAATTAAAAAAATAAAGGACAATAACATGACAACATAATTAAAAAGCTGGGCAATAAAAGTAGTATTAATCTCCATAATATTAACCTCCTGATCAAGATTTCTGAGCTCAATTCTTTGAAAAGGAACCCGCAAAGGAGCGCTGGCTGTTGTTCGTCACTCATTTCTTTGCCTCTTCGGGACGGGAACATTCCTGACCCGCCGTAGCTCTTCCTCGGTGATTTCCTTCGCAGGATCATAGTTTTCAGGAACAAACATGATGAAAGGGACCTTCGTTTCCCCTTCTTTTAAGGAATAACTTAAGGAGCAACCCGCAAGACAAAAAAAGGCAATGATAAGAAGCTTTACAGCATCCTGTTGATTTTCTAAGTCGAGTAGACATCTATATTCCTCCTAAATTTAAAAAATTCTTTACCCTGTAACCCAAGTATCCCCGCTAACTTACTAATGTTGCTCATGTAATGTTCACTGGAAAGACCTCCTTTGAAATTTCCCCCCAGGACTATAGACGTAAAAACGGCCTACGTTGTTCCACTCTCAAAAGAAGAATCTTTTTGCCCGGGAGCTAGCCTATAAGTTTTTCTGCGCCCGAATAAAACGGTCAACTAGCTTTTGGAAAGCGGAAGTGGTATTTTAACGGCGAGGGCCAGGTAAAAAGATCGTCTTCTTCCCTGGTATAAGGACCTGCATTGTGAATCAAAAGAGGAACCCCATCTGCCCGCCTCTGGTCCGAAACCACGCCGACATGGTCGTATGGCGGGCCGAACACTACGATGTCGCCGCCCTGCCATTCCCTTAAGTTCTCTGTATCCCACGGTTTGATCCCGGTAGTGAGTCTATCAGCATACTTTTTGAAAAAAACCTCCTGGTTCGGCACACGGCGAAAATCAATGTTTTGGTCAGGCTTGCCTTCTACCCGCGGGTAGTCACCCGGGTGTTCTTTAATATCCCGGTCCATCATTCCTTTTAAGTCATACCCGGCGTTTTGCAGCGCCCGCAAGATCACGTCAGTGCAAACGCCCTCGTTTTCAGGAGGGTATCCCCCGGCGTAATAAGTGTCTTTGTATAAGGGTTTCGCTTCCAGGTCCTTGCGCGCCCCCTGAACAATGTCGTCCAGGTCATAGATGCCGTCGTCGTCCTTATCGCTTGCCGGTACGACCCTTTCCACAACGCAACGCGGTTCAACGAACCCCCGTAAATTTACCTGAAGCCGGGAGTCCGTGTTCTGCCGGTTAAGCAAAATTATCAGCAATCCTGTAATAATCAAAAATAACGGGGCTTTAGCTACTAACAAACGTTTTTCTTTGTTCATGCCATTTAACCTTTGAACTGGTCGGAATCCATAAAAGCTGCGGTTTTCTTTATGCTTGATGTCCACGCCTCAAGCTACTTTCCGACCAACTCGCGCATTTCCTCGTACCCCTGGTTTGCCAGCTCTTCAGCCGTTTTAAACATGGGGATGTTTTTTTCCTCTACAGGCAGGTACTTTCCCATTGGATCCTCGGAATAAATTTTAACTGTATTCTTTTTAAGCATACCCCGCTCATCAAACTCAGCGGTAATCTTTAAAAATTCATTAGCGTCAGAAGGCTTTTCGATATATTCCTGAAGTTCTTTGTTCCAGAAATCTATTTCCTCTTCATATTCAAAATCCTCCTTCAAAAAATTTTACTTTCATTAATATAGACGCATTAAATACCCCTTTGGTTCCTTTTTTTAAAGAAAATTTTTTTCACAATTCCTGAATTTTTACAAGAATAAATGAGCTTCGCGGGACGGCCCAAGGAAATTATAGCATAATTTTCATACTTGGTGGCGGCGCGGGCGCCATATTTCAATGTTTCATTTGACAGCATCCGCATCCTTGGATAGGTTCATACTTGGTGGCGGCGCGGGCGCCATATTTCAATGTTTCATTTGACAGCATCCGCATCCTTGGATAGGTT
>DMDI01000248.1 GCA_003445555.1 Desulfotomaculum sp.
GGGGGCCAACGCCCCAACCGGGGCGGTTAATTAAATATGGGGGGGCGGGGGGGAATGAACCCCCGGCCCTCTCCCATGCCAAGAAAGCGCGCCCCCCCTGCCCCCAACCCCTTTTAAAATCCCACCTTTTTGGCTTTATAAAATATAAAAAAAAAATAACTAATTGTCAACGGTATTTTTTAAACCCGCCGGTAAATCAACTACCTTGGCATCTCCCCATAAACGCTCCAGGTTATAAAATTGCCGTTCGGCTTCCTGAAAAATATGCACCACTATATCACCGTAATCCAAAAGAACCCAATTTCCTTCCCGCAAACCTTCGGCGCGGGGGGCACGCGTCAATTGCTCCCCCATTACCTTAATAATTTCTTCCGCAATGGCCTTCACCTGCACCGTTGACCGTCCACTACAAATAATAAAGTAATCAGCAATAAGGGAAATCTGGCTTATATCTAAGATCAGAATTTTTTCTGCTTTTTTTTGCTGGGCGGTATAATTAATAAGATTAACCACCTGGCTTGAATCCAATAAAAACAATTCCTCCTTGACTATAAAAATAGCTCGTTTTTAGGATTTCCAACTTTTTCTTTGGCCTCATTTACGGTAATCACCCGTCCGTTTAATTCCTTACCGTTCATAGCTTTAATAAATTTTTCAGCTTCGGTATCATTTACCTCCACAAAACCAAAACCGCGTGAACGTCCGGTATCACGATTGGTAATAACGCGGGCGCGAATTACCTCACCGTGCTGCGCAAAACAACTGGCCAACTCTTCCTTTTTAATAGTCCAGGGTAAATTACCTACGTATAAAGTTTTTATCATTTCCTGCACCTCTTCTTTTTAAATATAATCCTTTAACTGTAATAATAATTGTAATTCTATTATTTGCAAAAAGAAAAACTTCATACAAAAGTAAATTTACCTTGTTTTTTATTATGACATAATATTAACTTCCTAACAAGCTATTTTTACCCTTATTCAAACCAAACTAGCCAGACTGGCCACTAATATGGCCATATCATCGGCTTCCCCCTTTCTTTCGCTTATTTTATTTTGCGCTAACGTTATAATTAATTCGGCTGCTTCCGACGGTGGCAGATGACTTGATTTTAGCAATACTTCTTTAAGGACCTCTTTTTCAGCGCCTGCCCCATTAAAAGCATCCCACACCCCGTCGGTGAGCATCACTAAAACATCGCCGGTTATCAGTTTTCGCTGTACGGAGGTTACTTCTATGTCTTGCAGCACTCCTGCCGGCAACGAATTGGCCTGAATGACGCTTATATGTTTTCGGTGGAGAAGAAAACTCGGGGGAGCGCCAATTTTAATAAAATCTACCTGACCGGTATATAAATTTATCATCATAAGGTCTATAGTGGCAAAGGTTTCACGCGAAGGTTGCAAAAGCATTAAAGAGTTTACGGCTTTTACGGCTAAATCCTGGCTTAAACCTTTTTCAAGCAAATTTTTAAGGAAAGATAGTACTGCCGTGCTTTCTAGGGCTGCCTGGGTACCCGTACCCATCCCGTCGCTTAAGATTAAGGCTACCTTACCTTCCCGCAATTGGCTTAAAGTAAAGCTATCCCCGCAGATCATATTGCCTCCCCGGCCAATTCTAGCCAGACCAACTTTTAATTGATATTTTAGCCCCGGATACAAACGCAAGCAACATACCTCTTCTTCTCCTTTTAGCCACGGACAATAATAAAAACCCGTAGCCATGGAAACGCCAAGGAGTCCGGTTAACAACGGCTCTGCCTGGGACCGGCAATCAATCTTACGGTCACAAACCTGCCGGCTTAGAAGAACTTCCGGACCCGCAGGACTATACTGCATAATTTTTACTTCATGGACGGGAATATTTGCTTGTTTTAGTTTTTGTTTGACTTGTAATTCATCTTTACCTTCATTATCTATTTGAAAAGCCAGTTCGTTAAATAAATCTTCAACAATACCGGCTATTCCTTCTAATTGGGTTTCTACTATTTTCCTGCTTTCGGTTAAGCGCTTATCCCAATATTGATTCAACTTGTAAGTTTCGTATAAACAGGTAACAGTAATGGCCAATTCTTTAAGCCGGGTACACCGGTTTTTTAATTTATCCGGAAAGTCATCCACCGTAACCTGGCCAAAGGTTTCGGCCCTGGAAAAAAGGTCCAGTAAGTATTGGTAAGTACGGTAAAATTCTTTCTCCCAACAATACAGATAAAGATTACAATTACTGCAAACCTTATTTCCAACTGCATTAAACAAAGCTTGCAGGGCCGGTTCTTGCTTTGGCAAAGATTCGGTTACAGCCACCTGAGTAAAACAATGGGATAGCTCTTGCAGGGTAAACCGGCAATGACTGAGCCACCTGGCAACCAACCTTTTTGCCCCCGCTTGTTCTTCTTCATTAACTCCCGGAAAATGATTAACCAGAGAAATCTTTAATTTCGTAATGTATAAGGAAGGAAGAAAGAAAAAAATAAAAGCCGCCAGGCCGCATTCTGCCATCAGGGCCGCAATACTGGTTGCTTTTTGTATGTAAACCTGCAAAACTATATTTCCTAACAAAAACCCCGTTACCACCCCTGGTTTACCAAAACTTTTTCCCAGGCCGGCCAGTAATCCGGCAAACGAATAAGCACCAACCATGGCCGGAACAGAGGAAAAAATTAAACCTGGCATCACCCCCAGGGCTGCACCGGCGGCTCCCCCCAACCCACCCCCGCCGATTAAAGCCGCGATAAGAATAGCTAAGCGACTTAAAAGGCCTTTCACGGAGATAAGTCCGATTTGCCAATCACCCATACCAGCAATAATTCCTACTAAAACAACTAAAAGGCAAAACAATTCTTCGCCAGATAAAGAAGCAAAATCAGCCTTTTTTTGCCAGGGGTACAGGGCGTTAAAACATACTAAAGTGAGAAGAGCCGCAAAAACAGCTTCAAAAAGAAGGCTTACAAAATCATATAAAGAAGGATTGGTAAAGGCTAAAAAGCTGCTTTTAATTACTATGGTAAAGATTAGAACCAACCCTGGAACCATAAACCGGGGTTTTTTTATTTGGGCCACCCGTAACTTTAAGAATAGCTCCGTTAAAGCAACAGTACTAATGGCCGCCACCAGGGGAAAGCCTTTGATCACGGTGATTAAACCAATAATTACCCCTATTGTGCTTACTAAACCGTAAGCCGGAAACAAACAGGCTGCCGTAGCCGCAAAAGCTACGGCAAAAGGAACCAACTCTCCTAAAAAAACAGCCCGTCCTAAAAAAAAACCTGTTCCGGCTAATACTAAAAACGTTGGTTTTTTTAGCTGATTAAAAAGGTTACGGTTAAAAACAGGTTTTCTTTTTTGGGGTTTACTTCTTTGTTTTTCACCCGCCCTTTTTTGTTTCACCCGGGCATATGGATAAACATCTGTCTTACCAGGCATTAAACTCACCCTTCTCGTTACGAAAAAATATTAATAAACCATCATCCTTACTGGAAAATCAAAGTAAAGATTTACCATTTTATTATAACTTGAAGGATAGTATTTTTAATGTCTTTTTTTGTGTCCGGTAAGACAATTTATCCGACAGAGAAGACCTTTTCTCGCGCTAAACCATATAAAAGGTCAGTTTCACTCACTTTTAATGTACCTAAACCCAGGTCTTCCATTATTATCCGCACTATCCTCCCTCCGGCCTCAATAATGTCCGCCCGTTCAGGCTGTATGCCTGGTAAAGTACGACGTTCCTCAAAACTAAG
>DMDI01000178.1 GCA_003445555.1 Desulfotomaculum sp.
AAAAGATTGGTTCCCCCCGGAATCTGGTAGCCTTTTCCCTTCTCAAAATAAAGGGCCGGGCCGCCAGTTTTACAAACCCGGTCGGTGATTTCCGTAATTTCCAGCTCTGCTTCTACCTCGGAGGCTATTCTTTTTAACAAACCCTTTTTTTCTAAAAGAGCGATAAAGGCCCGTAAGTCCCGGTATGCCATTTGCTACTCACCTCTCATAGTGGTCGTCAGTCATCAGACATCAGTCGTCAGGGAATAATTTTCCGGTAAGCTAACGTCCGACGTCCGACTTGGTATGTTTTTCTCCTGACGTCCGACTACTGACGTCCGACGTCCGACTTGGTACTGTTCCTACGTGTACCGTTACAATTCCCCCGGTAAGTTCATAATATGTTACCCCGGTTAAGCCAACACTCCGAAAAATATTACTAATTTCTTTTTGGGGGGGAAAATTTTTTAAAGAAGCAGGTAAATAACTATACGGTCCCTTTACGCCGCTGACTAAATACCCTAAAACAGGTACTAAAAAATTAAAGTAAAAAAAGTAAGCCTGCTTAAAACCTACTTTATTTGGACGGGATAATTCCAGCGAAACCACTTTGCCGCCGGGTCTTACCACTCGTTTCATTTCCAGGATTGTTTGCCGCAGGTCAGGAACATTTCTTAAGGCGAAACCAATGGTGGCACTGTCAAAGCAAGCTTTGGCAAAAGGCAGGTTTAAAGCGTTTCCCTGCGTCAGCTCAATATTATTTTGGTATGGGGTGCGGGTAATATTTTCTTTTGCTTTAACCAGCATGGCGGCGCAAAAATCCAGGCCCACTACCTTGCCTGCCGGGCCAACCATTTTGGCCTGTTCAATGGCCAGCATTCCCGTCCCGCAACATACATCCAGGCCGTGCCCCCCGGGCAAAAGACCTGTTTTTTCAACCGTAAACCTGCGCCAGTATTTATCCTGTTTAAAACTTAAAGCGGTATTTAAAAAATCATATCGGGGGGCAATGGCTGAAAAAATACGGTGCACATATTCTTCTTTGGCGCTAGACTGTTCTATAGCTTGAATCTATAGATCCCCCGTTTCATTTACCCTACCAGACGCTGATCAATATTAGTTCCCTGGTTCATTAATAAATCAATTAAATCGCTTAACGTATCCCGTGCTTTTTTGGGAGGCAAAAGGGCCAGGTCTTCTCTGGCTTTATTTAAGTATTTAAATATTTGTTCTTTTTCCTCTTGATATTTTAAAAAACCAAAAGCCGTCCCTAAATTTAAACCAAATTTAGCTAATATATTCTCCTGGGCTATTGTTGCCCCGGCCACCCGGCCGCCCAACCGGCAAGCGCACGCAATCAAAACCCCGGCCTCTTTTTGAATTGCTTCGGTAAAAAAATTTTGGTTTTTAAGACGTAAAATACTACCCAGGTTAATTTCGCCTATAACTTCGGCCAAAGGTTGAATATAGGCCGTAAGGTTAGCCCGGCAAAGCAACGTTAAATTTTGACAGTAAAAACTGTCCCCCACTAAAATTGCGTATTGCTCCTTTTGGGGCATCTTTTGCCTTTCTTTATTTTCATTAATTTTTTGATGCAAACATAGGCCCAAATAAATATATTGGATGGCACAGGCTAAAGCAACTATCTGCTCATTTATTTCGTCTTTAAATAAACGGGCGGCTAAAATAACACTTGCCGGGTGAATAGCCACGTGTAAGGGAGGAATATTTAACCAATTATCAAGCAGAAAGCTTTTATCTACCCCTTTTAAAGATAATACTAGCATCTCTTCAACTTGTTTCATATCCTGCCGGATAGAAGAAAAAATTTTTGTAACCATTAAATTGCTTAAGTCCCCTTTTTAAGGCCTTGATTAATCTTAATTAATATTTTAATTCGTTAAAAAATAAACTTTTCCTCCTTGAGCCTTAAAAATTTGCCTTATAAAAGCAATGAGCCTTGCTTCAATTATAAATTTCAGCAAGGCTCTGCTACCATTTTACTTTGGTACTAATAAACATTCCCCCTAAAGATTTACTGCTACCTGCGGCATTGAGCAGGGTGTAAGACCCCGTTTAAATTCTTTGGTCGTCATTTGTTTGGCCGAAAAACAGTTTTTTAGATGGTAACATGCTTTCAAGGGATCAACTTTTTCCCCGCAGGTAAATACATCAACCGCAGCGTAACCAAATTCCGGCCAGGTATGAATGGTTAAATGTGACTCAGAAATAACCACCACGCCACTAACTCCTTGGGGGCTGAACTTGTGAAAGACACATTCCCTTACCTCAGCACCAGCGGCTAAAGCAGCATTAACCATGATTTCCTTTACCCGATTTAGGTCATCGAGTGTCTCCCAGGTGCAGCCGTAAAGTTCAGCCAAGACATGGAGGCCCAAGTGTTTCATTCTAATTATCTTCCCCCTTTTAAGCCAAAAATTTGGGAATTAAACAAACCCGATAAATAAAATATTCATCAAGTCTGGCTAATTCCAACCAAATTAAATTTTAACATAAGATTTATGGTTGTCAAATAAATTTAACGAAAAAAAGATTTTACTGTTCTTCTTGCAGCATTAAGTATACTAGGGGAGAATTAACGAATATACTGGTAGTTGCGGCCGCCACAATACCGGAGTCGTTAAAGGCAAAAGCCGCCATACTGCCTACAATTATTCCAATAAAACCCCGGTATAAAAAGGGGTATTTTAACTTAACCGAAGTCATTAGCCCGACCGGCCGGTAAAAAAGGATAGCCAGAGTAACTAAGCTGGCCAGAAAAATCCGGCTCCAGATGGTATATTTAATTAGCTTAATATTCATTGCTATTTTCCGGAAAATAACCCCTTTAATTTCTATCCAGCCGCCCTTTATAAACAGGCCGGCGTTGCGGCCAAAGTGGGATTGCGTTTCTGGGGAACGGTGGAGATCAAAAAGAAAAGCAAATAGAATTAACGCCGCCAGGCAAGTAGCTATAAAGGCCCCTGTCTTCCAGTTTAATTGCCAGCCGGCTAGAATTAAAAAAGTAAACATAAAAGCCAGCGTCGCAGCGGTCGCGCCACCCAGGTTAGTTCCTAAATTAGGGGTAGCCAGGGTAAAAATAATTCCCAAAAATAACAAACCGCTAATAGTTAAAAATAGTTTCCGGAAAAAGTGGGCCCGGCGTTTAGCCTGATTAATGCGGAAAGTAGTCATTAAGGTAGTAACGCTTAAAATTACCGCTCCAATTAAAACCCCCATATATTCATTACCAATTCCGTAAAATCGCGCTCCCCCAATAGGGTCATAACTTAATAACGCCACTTTTTGCAGTGGGGACCCAATTAAAGTATCAGCTAAAATCAAAATTGTATTGGCTAAAGCTAAAAAAAGAAAAGGATTTAAATTTAGCCGGTGGGCTAAAAACCAGGTTAATCCGGTAATAAAAACCGTCAGTCCAAAAAGCTCTACGATTAGAACAGTTATTGTTGGTTGAGGGAGGATAGGGAGGACTAAAAAAACTAAAGGTACGGCTAGAACAGCAATAAGAAAGGGTTTTAATATTTTGCCCACTCTCTTCTTGCGCCCAAAAATGCCGTAGAGAGAAAGAAAGAGTAAAATTAACTGATAAAAAATATAACCCTTTAAGAGCAGGGGGCGCGCGTTATAAGTAAGAATTAACTGTTGCTGCATTTTTTGTAAGTCCGGCAACTTCTTGCCTGTTTGGGATACTTGCATTGGTCGGCCAATTATTTGCCAGGGTACGGGTAAGTTGTAATAATGAATAATCGTGGCGGCCAGGTCAATATTTAAAATCAGCCCTGGACGCCTGGTGCTGGGCGAGGTTAGAAGCCCTGTCCCTATGCCTGCGCCGGCAACCAAGACAGGGGCAAGGTAATTTTTTGCCTCCGGCTCTTTTGTTACTGTTCCAGACTCAATGGTAGGAGAGATAATAAATAATAAATCACGCTGAAAATTCAATCTCTTGATTAAGTGACCCAAGAAAGTGTCTATGCGGCGTAAGGTCTGGCAACGTTGGTTTTGCAAAACATTGGCCAGGGCTTTTGGCTCCTCATTTTTTAAACGGGATAAGTCACCGGTTTCAATAACAAACAGGGCCGTATCAGGCGGTAAACGGTCAAAAGCCTGTAAAAGCTTGGAATAATCAGTTCTTAATCCACTTAAAAAGTCTTTATCTACGGTTAGTAAATTAGTATTCACCTCACCATAATCTACCAGACCATCATTATCCATAGCTATGGTAACGGCCTGCCGCCCAAAACCAGTTAAAGTGTCAGCGTTTCCTAAAACGGCCGTCCTCAGGCCGGCCTCACGCAATACCGTACCCAAAGTTCCTGGTAAGGCCGGGTAGGAAAGTTCGCTATTTGCCTGCTGAATCCTTGCTATTTCCAACTGGACCAGGGCTTTATCCGGAGGCGTTTTTCCGGTACGCTGGCGGTATAAGTCTTTAGCTAAAAGACCATTTACTTTTTCCCAGCCGTTAAAACCGCCCGCCTGGGCGTTTGGCGCTGAAATTCGGGAACCCGCGCCAATAGTAGCGTAAGCGTTTTCAGCGTTAACATTTTTGGCGGTATTGCCGTTCATTAAGCCTAAAGCTCCCTGCCGGATAAGCTGGTTAAAAACAGGCAAGGCTTCTGGCTGTAAATCAGAGATACTTATTCCGTCAATAACCACGATAACTATTTTACCGGGGGACAACTTTGGAGCAATAGGACTTGTTTTACCATTATCAGGTAAAACAGCCTGGATGGCGGTTGGATAACTGCCTGCCCAGGCGGGAAGCGGACCAGGTTTCAAGCCCTGCCAAAGGGTTAAAACAAAAAAAATTAAAATAATTCGGCCAAGGGCGGTCACTTTTGTTTGCGCTGCTCTTTTTTTATCGCCGCAAGCTCTACTACCGGAAAAAGACGTTTAAAAAACAACTGTTTATTGTCCAGTGCAGCTTTATATTCATTTTCTACTTTTTGAACCATCTTGTTGACCATAAAATTGTCTAAAACATGTTTACGGCCCCTCCGGCCGAGCAAGGCGGCCTTTTCCCGGTCAATCAGTAAACTGGCTATAGCGCCGGCTAGCCTTTTATGGTCTTTAGCCGGTATTAAAAGACCGTTGTGATTATCATAAACAATTTCTGGGATTCCGCCTACCCTGGCGGCTACTACCGGACAACCGGCGGCCATTGCCTCCAGAATAATAAAGGGCAAACCTCCCTCGGTTAAGGAAGGCAAGGCTAAAACATCCAAGGCCGAAAGTATGGCGGCTATATCCTGTCTTTCCCCGGCAAAAACCAGACGGTGTTGCAAGCCCAAGGCAAAGGCTTCCGCTTCAAACTGCTGGCGGTAAGGACCATCGCCTACAATTAAGAAATTTACTTGATGTTCCCCGGCTAGATTTGCGGCGGCTTTGAGAAAATAGGATACCCCTTTTTGAGGAATTAAGCGGGATACCATTCCTACTACCCGGCCTAAGGGAGGTAAACCCAGGGAACGCAACACAGCCTTTCGCTCCCAGACTTCCCGGAAGGGGTCGTAGTCAATTCCGTTGTAAATAGTCATCAGTTTGGCCGGATTAATCTTTTCCCGTTTAATCAATTCTTGGCGTAAAGCGCTCGAAACGGTTATTATTGTATCGGTGTACCTGGCCAGTATTCGTTCGGCTAGAATAAAAAATGATTTTTTCCAGGCGGGCCATTCATCTGAAATAACGAAATTGTGGGCCGTCATAAAAACCACCGGTGTTTTTGCCAGGCGGGCGCTTAGGCGTCCTATCAAACCTGCCTTGGCTCCGTGGGCGTGCATAATGGT
>DMDI01000176.1 GCA_003445555.1 Desulfotomaculum sp.
CCCCCTTGAAGGGGGAGGGAAGGTGGGGGCGGCTGAGTAGTTATGTTTAATCAACTTATGGTACCCGTTAGGGCAGCAATTAAAAATATAAGGTAAAAAACCCCTCCGTAAGTCAATAAATGCCGGGCGTCTAGAAATCCCCGGTACTTAATTATGGTTAAGGTAAACAGGGCGGATACTAGGGCCAAAATAGCGCTTAACAAGGCAGCCTCAGAAAGAACCCATGAGGTAAGCAAAATACCGACCGCCGGAATTATCGAGCCTTGAAAGACCATAGCCCCGGTGATATTACCTAAAGCCATAGTGTCTTTACGCTGGCCTAACCAGATAATGCTGTTAAATTTTTCGGGCATTTCCGTGGCCAAAGGAGCAATAAGTAAGGAAAAAATTAGGGCCGGTATTCCCCATAAGGTAGATAAAGTTTTAATTCCATCTACAAAAAACTTTGCCCCTATTATGATCCCGGCTAAAGCCATTCCTGTTTGGAGAAGAACTAAAAATAAGGGGGGATTGGCGGCTTTACGGACTATTAACAGGGGGTCCATCTCTATTTTTTCATTAGTACATTTCCCCCCGCAGGTAATGGTATGGTAAACAAAAAACAAATAAGCCATAATCAAAACTACCGCTACCGCTATTTTTAAGGGCCAGCTGAAAAAAGTAGCCAAAATAGCTAAGGTGTATAAAGGCAGAAAAAAGGTCAGGTCCCGCTGGATTACCAAAGGTTCGGGTTCAATACGGGGATAATTTTCCTGACGTACCTTTTGAAAGGCTAATACTGATCCCCCACTTAAAAAGAGGGCTAGGGTACCAAGCATAAAAGGGGCGCCTAAAATAGCCCCGATCCCGATTTCGTGCCCTACTTCTCCGTGACCAAGCAAAATAGCAATTAGCGGGATGATTGTTTCCGGCATAGCTGTCCCCACAGCCGCCAGAATGCTGCCCACCGCCCCAACGGTAAGATTCATTTTCTTGCCCAGCCATTCAACACCGTTAGTAAAAAAGCCGGCACTAACCAAGATTAATCCTAGACTAAGCAATAAAACGCCTATTTCTAACCAAATGGCCATTAACTTTTGCGCTCCTTAAAAATAATGCTGCCATAGGGGCGTTAAATTTAACGCCCCCAATTGTCAATCGGGACGATTGACCTACTAAAATTTAAGAAATTTAAGACGTCTATAAATTATTTTGAAGTTCGCTTAAAACCTCAGCCACCAGGTACAAAGAGCCCGTAAAACAAATAACTTCTTCCGGCCTAGCCACCTTTAACGCCTGGTGCAACGCGGCCGGTACAGTTTCCTTGATCAGGACTTGATTTACATACTTTACCGCCTCAGTCGCTAATAGACGGCAATCCAAAGCCCGGGGGTTGCGGGGCTTTGTAATAATAACTGCTTTAGCGCGCAGGGCCAATTCGGCCACCATTTTTGGGTACTCCTTATCTTTTAACACACCTAGTACCATTATTATTTCTTTTCCTTTAAAATAATCGTCCAGGGCCTCACGTAAATTTTTTGCTCCGGCGTGATTATGGCTTCCATCAACTACCACCGTGGGATTTTGCCTGATAATTTCAAACCGTCCCGGCCATCGGACAGTTGCCAGGCCTTGCCGGATGGCCTGTTTACTAACTTTGTAGCCAAATTCCCGTAAGACTTCTATGGCCGCAATAGCCAGGGCCGCATTGCTTAATTGATAACATCCAAGCAAAGGTATAAAAAGGTCTTCGTAAATATCCTTTCTTCCTTTAACCGTAAAAGTCTGCCCGCTTAAAGAAAAATTTTTACTTTCCCAGCTAACCTGTCCGGCCGCGGGTACTTGCCGGGGTAAGGGGGTTAAATTTAACGCCCCGGCGGCTTGACTTTTAATCCAAAATAAAGGGGCCTTTTTTTGCCGGCATAAGCTAAAGATAACGGCCAAGGCTTGTCTTTCATCGCAAGCCGTAATTAAGGGCACCTTTTCCTTAATAATACCGGCTTTATTTAGCGCAATTTCTTTAACTGTTCTACCCAGGTATTCCGTGTGGTCTACGGAGACATTAGTGATTAAACTAACCATAGGTTCAACTACGTTAGTGGCATCCAGGGACCCGCCCAAGCCTACTTCTAAAACCACCGGGTCTGCCTTGGCTTCGTAAAAATACCGTAAGGCAACCGCCGTAAGAACCTCAAATTCAGTAGGGTGCCCGTATCCTTCAGCCGCCATTTGTGAGGCAAGGGGGGAAACAAGAGTAAACAATTCCGTTAAGCGGGCAGGGTTAATTTTTTTTCCGCCCAAACAAAAACGCTCCGTATAATCATAAAGATGGGGAGAAGTATAAACGCCTGCTTTGTAACCGGCCGCGTTTAATATACTGCCCAGAATGGCCGTGGTAGAACCTTTGCCGTTAGTACCGCCGACATGAATAACCCGTAAGTGATGGTGAGGGTTATCCAGGCGTTTTAAAAATTCTTTAATCCGCCCCAGACCAAGCTTAACCCCTGAGGAGGTTAGCTCTGATAAATAGGCTTGCACCCCTCGATAATCCACCTTATTCCCTCAAATAGAATTTGGCCGGTAGGGGCGTTAAATTTAACGCCTTTATTAAAAACAGGTAACAGCCATATCCACACTTTAATTAAGCCCTAATCTTCGCCTTCCAATATTATCAGCCGTTCCTTTACGGCGGCCAGTTTGGTTAAGAACTCCGTTTCCTTAGTCCGCTCCTTAGCTATAATTTCCACCGGCGCTTTGGTTAAAAAGCTATCCTTTTTTAACTTGTCCTGTACCGCGGCCAGCTCTTTTTCCAGCACCGTTAATTCTTTGCGCAGTCTGACGGTTTCTTTTTCTAAATCAATTAAACCCTTTAAAGGGATAAATATTTCTGCCTCACGGGTTACGGCGTGCGCGGCCTGGGTTATCTTTTCCGCCGGTTCAGGAAAGATTTCTACCTGGCACTGGGCCAGGTTTTCGATGTAAAAAGACCATCGGCCGAGCAAGGCGGCTACCTCACCAGACAAGGCAATTATAATCGCTTCGGCTTTTTTCCCGGGGGGGATGTGCATTTCACTCCGGATGTGCCGGATTGCCTTTACCACGTTCATAATAACTTCCATTTGGGCTTGTGCTAGCGGCCTAATCCACTCTTTATTTTCTACCGGCCACTTTGCCTGCATGATGGTGTTTCCCTGGTGAGGTAAGCGCTGCCAAATTTCCTCCGTAATAAAGGGCATAAAGGGATGGAACATTTCTAAAGTACCCCTTAAAACTTCAACCAACACGTACTGGGCAGTCTGCCGGTCAGTGGTATCTTTGGTAGGATTCTCCCTCTCAACATTAAGGCCGTTCCCGTATAAACGGGGTTTGGCCAGTTCAATATACCAATCGCAAAGTTCATTCCAGATAAATTCATACAAAACCCGGGCGGCCTCACCCAATTCATAAGCCGCCAAATTACCCGTCACCTCTTTAATCACGGTATGGTAGCGGCTTAAAATCCACCAATCGGCCAGGGTAAAATGATCGGGGTTAGGGCCTTTTCCTGGCTGATACCCCTTTAAGTTCATAATTACAAACCGGGAAGCGTTCCAAATTTTATTGGCAAAATTACGCGCCCCCTCCAGGCGTTCAAAATAAAAGCGTAAATCGTTGCCAGGCGTGTTGCCGGTTACCAGCATAAAGCGCAAACTGTCTGCCCCATGGCTTTCGATAACCTCAATAGGATCAACCCCGTTGCCTAAAGACTTACTCATTTTACGTCCTTGAGCATCCAGAACTAAGCCGTGAATGAAGACTTTCTGGAAAGGTACCTCACCCATAAAGGCAAGCCCGCTAAAAATCATGCGCGCCACCCAGAAAAAGATTATATCCCGGCCGGTAACTAGAACAGAGGTGGGATAATAATACGCCAGGTCAACGGTTTTATGCGGCCAGCCCAGAGTGGCAAAAGGCCACAGAGCAGAAGAAAACCAGGTATCCAGTACGTCAGGGTCCTGGTCTAAATTGGTACCGGCACAACGGCTGCACTCACGTGGGGCTTGGCGGGAAACTATAATTTCGGCGCAGTCCCGGCAGTACCAAACTGGAATACGGTGCCCCCACCAAAGCTGACGGGAAATGCCCCGGTCGTGAATGTTTTCAAGCCAGTGGAAATAGTTTTTTTCAAAATGTTGGGGAATAATTTTTACCCGGCCGCTTTTAACGGCGTTGATCGCTTTTTGGGCTAAAGGCTTGGTTTTTAAAAACCATTGTTTGGAAATGGTGGTTTCGGTGGTGGTGCCGCAACGCTCGCAGTGGCCAACTTGGTGAACCAGAGGCTCTTCTTTTTTCAAAAATCCTTTTTGGCGCAAAGCCTCAACCACCTTTTGCCTCCCCTCATCTACTTTTAGCCCGGCAAAAGAGCCGGCTTGGTTGGTTAAGCGGCCTTTTTCGTCAACCACCTTAAGAGCGGGCAAATGATGACGTTGGCCGATCTCAAAGTCGGTTTGGTCATGGGCGGGGGTAATTTTTAGGGCGCCGCTGCCAAATTTAGGGTCCACCGCTTCATCGGCAATAACCGGGATTAGCCGGTCGGTTAAAGGCAGGGGCACTTTTTGGCCGACCAGTTTTTGGTAGCGCCGGTCTTGGGGATGAACGGCCACGGCCACATCGGCAAAAATGGTTTCCGGCCGGGTGGTGGCGATGGTGATCGGGCCATAGGAAAGGTAATAAAGAACGCCTTCTTCTTCCTCGTAAATGTTTTCCAAGTCGGAAATGACCGTTTGGCAACCCGGGCACCAGTTAACCAGATAGTCGCCTTTGTAAATAAGTCCTTTTTGGTAGAGCTTTTTAAAAGCGGTTTTTACCGCCAGTGAGCGTTTTTCATCCATCGTATAAGCCTCGCGGGACCAGTCTAAAGAAAAGCCTAATCGTTTAAGTTGCTGGCGGATATAATCACGGGAGCGGTTGGCAAACTGGTGGGCCCGGCGTAAGAATTCTTCCCGGCCAATTTCTTCCTTTGTTTTTCCTTCCTTTTTTAACTCCTGATTAACAAGGTATTCTACGGCAATAGCGGCATGGTCAAAACCCGGCAACCAAAGAGTAGGCTCGCCCTTCACCCGCTGATAACGGGCCATAATATCCTCAACCACGTACATCGCGTGGCCGGCATGAAGACTGCCGGTAACATTGGGCGGGGGAAGGGTGATCACAAACGGCTTTTTCCCTTTTTCAATTTTGGGGGTAAAGTAGCCGCCTTTTTCCCAGAACTGATAAATTTTTTCCTCTACTTTTTCGGGTTGATAGCGTTTATCCATAAGGATAAATGGTTAAATTACTGGGATACGCGAATTAACACGAATG
>DMDI01000232.1 GCA_003445555.1 Desulfotomaculum sp.
TTTGACTCACGAGTTTCTTTTAGTCTCCTTTATTCTCCCTTTCAGTGACAGGTGACCCCTATTTATAATTTAGCTGGTAGCTTCTTCTTCCTCTCCCCCTGTGGTTTGGGCTGATGCTGTTTCCCTGTCTAAACGGTGAGCTACTGTTTCCGGCTGCACCGCAGATAAAATTATGTGGTCACTGTCCGTAACTATAACTGCGCGCGTCCGCCGTCCATAAGTAGCGTCAACTAACATACCCCGGTCACGGGCCTCATTAATAACTCTTTTAATGGGGGCCGATTCCGGACTAACGATAGCCACAATCCTATTGGCAGAAACAATATTACCAAAGCCGATATTTACTAATTTGATTTCCACGGAATCCCTCCTCTTTGTTTTATTCAATATTTTGGGCCTGTTCACGTATCTTCTCCAATTCACTTTTTGCCTCTATAACTAAACGGCTGATCTCCAAGTCATTTGCTTTGGCAGCAATAGTGTTAATTTCCCGGTTCATTTCCTGAACCAAAAATTCAATTTTTCTACCTACAGAATCATTTGTTTCAAGACAGGAAAGGGTTTGTATTAAATGACTGGACAGACGAGTTACCTCTTCGGAAATATTAGCGCGTTCAGCGAAAAGAGCTGCCTCAGCGTACACTCTCTCTATATCTAAAAGACCATCATTTAACCACTTTGCTAACGCGCCTTTAAGACGCTTATGATGTTCTTCCGCTACCATAGGAGCACGCGAGCTAATTTTTTGACTTAGTTTCTCTATGCTCATGAGGTGGCCGGATAAGTCCTTTCTCAACTGTTGGCCTTCTTTTTCGCGCATTAAGCTCAAGTTAATTAAAGCTTGCTCTAAGGCTTTTTCTACTGCCGGCCACCATACTTCGTAAGCTTCACTTTCTTCTGTTACTTCTACTTCTAAAACACCCGGAAAACTGACCAAAGACATAAGCTTAATTTTACCAGGTATTTCTAGTTCAGCCTGTAACTCTTTTACGGCTTTATAATACGTGGCCGCTAGTGCTTTGTCAACTTTCACGGTAACATTTTTCTTTTTTAAATCTTCGCTGTTAACAAATACATCTACTCTTCCGCGGCGAACATATGCGGCAACTTTCCGCCGGATTTTTTCTTCTAAAAAGTTAAGGTTTTTAGGCAAACGCAACCCTATTTCACAAAAACGATGGTTTACAGTTTTTATTTCTACTTTAACCTTTTTTCCTTCCGCGCCCGCTTCCCCCTGACCAAAACCGGTCATACTGCTTAACAAATTTTCACCATCTTTCCCCTGTATAACTATGCAAGGCAGGTCAAAAAAGTTTTTATCCGGTTAACTCCCTCCTTAATGTCTTCCCAAGACGTAGCGTAAGATAAACGGATGAACCGGTCATCTCCAAAAACAATTCCTGGAACTGCGGCCACCTGAATTTTTTCTAACCAGGCAGAGGCTAAATCACTGGCTCCTTTAATTTCTTTTCCCTGAAAGTGCTTTCCAAAATAAGCGCTAAAATCAGGAAAAAGGTAAAAAGCACCTTGCGGCAGGTTACAAGATACGCCAGGAATAGTGCTCACTTCTTGATACATAAAATCACGCCGCTTTTGAAAGACGGCCACCATTGCCGAAACATCCTCTTGAGAACCTGAGAGTGCGGCTACGCTGGCGGCCTGCGCAATTGAGGTAGGGTTAGAGGTACAGTGGCTTTGTATGTCCGCCATTGCTTTAGCTATAGCTAAAGGGGCGGCCGCGTAACCAATGCGCCAGCCCGTCATGGCGTAAGTCTTAGATACGCCGTTTACCACCACCGTTAACTCTTTTAATTTCTGGTCTAGGGCAGCAATGCTTACGGGTTTAATTTGATTATAAACTAATTTTTCGTAAATTTCATCAGAAATCAGGTAAATTTTATATTTAACTAGAATTTCCCCCAAAGCCGCCATTTCTTGGGCGGTATACACTGTCCCCGTTGGATTAGCCGGGCTGTTTAGAATAATTAATTTAGTCCGCTCATTAATTGCCGCCGTCAGTTCCTCGGGGGTAAGTTTAAAATTATTTTCTGCTTTGGTGGGAACAATTACCGGGGTGCTTTCCGCTAATTTAATTTGCTCTAAATAACTTACCCAATATGGCGCGGGTAAAATTACTTCGTCGCCCACCCCGCAAAGGACCTGGATGGCATTGTATAACGCATGTTTTGCCCCCACCGTGACCACAATTTCCTCAAGCCGGTAATCAAGCTGGTTATCTATTTTTAATTTTTGGCGGATAGCCTGCTTTAGCTCAAGAGTGCCGGTTACCGGCGTATATTTAGTCATCCCTTTTTTTAAAGCAGTTATAGCCGCTTGTTTTATGTGTTCCGGGGTATCAAAATCCGGTTCACCGGCGCTAAAATTAATTACTTGCACGCCGGCCGCCTGCATTTTCTTGGCCTGGGCATCTATAGTTAAAGTAGGGGAAGGACTAATATTAAGCGCCCGGGCAGCCAATCGCATTTTTCTTCCCTCCTATCCCAATTTTTGGAGCCGTTCTTTAAATAACTCCCCTGATCGGCCTTTTTATTTTCCTCTTAATTTCCGGCTTAAAATTTTACCGGGCCAATATTCTCTTTAATTCGCCTTATCGCTTCTGCAAGACGGTTTGTGCTAACCGTTAAAGACATGCGGAAATAACCTTCGCCATGGGCCCCGTAGCCGGTACCGGGAGTAACCATTACTCCGGCTTTGTTTAAAACCAGTTCGGCAAAAGATTCGGCCGTATGTCCTGACGGTACACGAGCCCAAACGTAAATACCGGCCTGAGGTTTTTTTAAGCACCAACCCAAGGAGTTAAAGCCATCCACCAAAATATCCCGCCGCTTTTGGTAGAGCTTGTTTACCTCGGTGATTGTGTGACCAGGCCCCTTCAGAGCGGCTATAGCCGCATACTGAATAGCCTGAAACTGACCCGAGTCAATATTTGTTTTAAGCCTCCCCAAAGCCTCAACTACGGCCGCGTTGCCGGCCGCCCAACCAATGCGCCAACCAGTCATGCAAAAGGTCTTGGATAAAGAATGAAATTCTAGGCCTATTTCTTTAGCGTAAGGAATCTCTAAAAAACTTAAAGGCCGGTAATCGTCGTAAGCTATTTCGGTATATGGAGCATCATGACAAACTAAAAGGTTAAACTCCCGGGCGAAAGCAACCACTTCCTGAAAAAAAGACCTTGGGGCTACTGCTCCGGTAGGGTTGTTGGGATAGTTAATAAACATTAACTTGGCTTTTTTAGCCACCTCAACAGGTATAGCGGCTAGATCGGGCAGATACCCCCGCTTCTCTTTTAAAGGAAGGCAATAAGGCACTGCCCCGGCTAAAACAGCCCCACCGGCATAAACAGGATAAGCCGGGTCAGGCACTAAAACAACATCCCCCGGGTCAAGATAGCACCAGGATATATGGGCTATTCCTTCCTTTGAACCAATTAAAGAAACAATTTCTGTTCGGGGATCAAGTTTAACGCCAAAGCGGTTTTTGTACCAGTCGGCTACCGCCTGGCGGTAGGCCAACAGGCCGCTTGAAGTAGGGTACTGATGATTGGCCGGGTTCTGGGCCTCTTTAATTAAGACTTGAACAATATGTTCCGGGGTAGACTGGTCCGGGTCACCAATCCCCAAATTAATAACGTCCACCCCTTCTTTTTGTTTTTGGGCCATTAATTGTTCAATCCGGGCAAATAAATAGGGCGGTAAATCCTTAATCCTTTGCGCTTCAATAAAGGGCAAAAATAAAAAACCCCCTTGCTTAAAATAATGGCAACAACTATTTTAAACTTTTAAAATTCCCCTGTAAAGACTTCTTCTGCCGGACCGGTTAAGTATACGTGATTATCCTCCCCCCAGGACACTCTCAAATCTCCTCCTGGCAGGTGCACGGTTGCCTGGCGGCCAGTAAAGTTATTTATAACACACCCCACTAAAGCCGCGCAAGCGCCCGTCCCACAGGCCAAAGTAATTCCGGCCCCGCGTTCCCAAACCCGCACTTTTATGTTGCTCCGGTTTAAGACCTGAATAAATTCGACGTTGGTCCGCTGGGGAAAGGCAGGGTGATTTTCCAGTTGCGGCCCTAACTCCGTAAGCGGCGGAAATTCGAAGTTCGAGGTTCGAGGTTCGAGGTTCGATCCTTGTTGGATGTCAACAAAAACCAGACAGTGAGGGTTACCCATGGAAACAGCGGTTATTTTAACGGTAACCGACCCAACTTTTAAGGGTTCGTTTATAACCGGTCCTGATGGACCAAGCATGGGAATTTCCGCCCTTTCCAGGCGGGGTTCACCCATATCCACTTGAACAGCTTTCACTTCTCCTTCTTTGGTAACTATTAACTTAGGAATTATAATTCCCGCTAAGGTTTCAATATTTATCCTCCTGGTTTCATCTTGCTCCAGCAAACCATGGCGGTAAAGGTACGCCGCCACGCAACGGATGGCATTACCGCACATTTCGGCTTCGCTGCCATCAGGATTAAATATCCGCATCCGTACCCTTGCTTTTTTACCAGGCAAGAGAATTACCAGCCCGTCAGCCCCTATTCCAAAACGGCGCAGGCATATTTTTTGCGCCATAGCTTTCAGGTCCCTTGTTTCAGTGGATCCAACCTGCACTGACCCGCTTCCCGCAAAATCAATAAGGACAAAGTCATTACCCAAACCGTGCATCTTTACAAATTTCATTTTACTTATGATTTCTGCTCCTGCTTCAGATTTTATCTTTATATGCGGCTATATTCGCTTTAAATTTATTATTTCCTGCTTTTTCATCTCCCTAGTTAAATTTTTTTTACGCAGGCTTATTTTTTGATAAACAAACAGGTTAAACAAGGGTAAGGTAAGCGCCGTAAGAGTAATCACCGCCCAATGTTCCAGATTTAAGGGAGTGGTGTGAAAAACAGGCTGCAAAAATGGGAGGTATATTACCATTATTTGCAATAGCAAGGAAAATGACACCGCCATAACCAGCAGGAAATTGGTAAAAAGATTAGACCACTTAAGAGTATAATCTTCCGTCCGGCAGGTAAATACATAAAATAACTGGAAAAACACCAGGGTGCAAAAAGCTATGGTCCGGGCTAAAGTTAAATCACCACTTTCCCTTAGGTAAAAAGCAAAAATCAGCAACGTCCACAGGCCAATAAAAAAGCCGCTGCTTAGAATTTGTCCCCCCATACCTTGGGCAAAAATACTTTCTTTCGGTTGACGAGGAGGACGGTGCATAATATTCTTATCGGGTGGTTCAATTCCCAGGGCCATAGCCGGTAATCCGTCGGTAACCAGGTTCATCCATAAAATTTGAATGGGCACTAAAGGAAGAGGCAAGCCGGACAGCAGAGCCAGAAACATTACCAGCACCTCCCCCGTGTTGCAGCTTAAGAGGTAGCGAATAAACTTGCGGATATTGGCGTATACCCCGCGGCCCTCTTCAACCGCCGCCACAATAGAAGCAAAGTTGTCGTCCGTTAATACCATGGCGGCTGCTTCCCGGGCCACATCGGTTCCTTTTTGGCCCATGGCAATCCCTACATTTGCTTCCTTGATGGCCGGGGCGTCATTTACCCCGTCACCGGTCATGGCCACCACCTCACCTGCTTTCTTTAGTGACCGGACAATACGCAGCTTGTGTTTTGGCGAAACGCGGGCAAACACAGATACTGTTTTAACGGTCCGGCTTAACTCTTCATCAGACATAGCCTCTAAGGCACTGCCGGTTAGAGCCTGACTCTCCGGTTTATCTAAACCCAATTCTTTGGCTATTGCTTTAGCCGTAATCAAATGATCACCTGTAATCATGATTACCTTAATTCCGGCCTGCCGGCATTTTTTTATGGCGGCCGCCGCGCTCAACCGGGGCGGATCAATACAGGCCGCCATACCAAGAAAAATAAGTTTTTGCTCTACGACGGAGGCACTAAATTCAGTCAGGTCTTGCGGCAGTTCCCGGTAAGCCAGGGCTAAAACGCGTAAGGCCTGACCGGCTAAATCATTGTTTAGCTTAAGGAGCTTTTCCTTGTCCTCCTGGTTAAGAGGAATATGACGGCCCCCCAGACAATAATGAGTACATAAACCAAGTAAAACTTCAGGGGCTCCCTTAGTGTAAGCAGTCAGCTTTTTATTTGTCTGGCGGTAGACCACCGTCATTAATTTTCGCTCCGCCTCAAAAAGAATTTCAGCCACCCTTTGTTCCCCTTTTTCCAGTTCTTCCCTCCAAACTCCTTTTTTAGCGGCCATTACTAAAAGGGCTCCTTCGGTCGGGTCACCGTGAATACCCCAAAGATACTCCGACCTATTTTGCCTTATTCCCCGCCAAAAACCGGGAAGGCTAATCTTGCCCCGCTTAAGAACAGCGTTATTGCATAAAACGGCAGTTTTAAGAAATAGCCAAAATTCATCTTTTCTATCAACCGCGGCCGGGATAAACTCCCCTTTCGGTTCGTAGCCGCGCCCGGTTACATCTATCCGCTCGTAGCCAAGAGCTATTTGGCATACGGTCATTTCATTCTGGGTAAGGGTGCCTGTCTTGTCGGCACAAATAACCGTGGTGCAGCCCAGGGTTTCAACAGCCGGCAGTTTCCGGATAACCGCCTGCCGCCGGATCATTCGCTGCACCCCTAGCGCCAAAACTATAGTTACAATAGCCGGCAGTCCCTCTGGAATTGCGGCTACCGCCAGGCTTACCCCGGCTAAAAGCATCTGGTAAACTGGCTCTCCCCGGTAAACGCCGGCCAGAATAAGCAGCGCGCAAATGCCCAGGCAAAAAATAACCAGAATGCGGCCTGTATGCGCTAATTGCTGTTGCAAGGGGGTCTGGTGAATAGTTATTTCCTGTAACATGGTAGCGATATGCCCCATTTCCGTATTCATTCCGGTGTCCACCACTACCCCTTGACCCCGCCCCCGGGTCACTACCGTACCGGCATAAACCATATTATAAGCGTCTTGAAAGGACGGGGGAGCTTTGGGCAAGGTTTGCGTGGTTTTTTTTACCGGTATTGATTCGCCGGTTAAGATGGCTTCTTCAACTTCAAAATCAGTCACCCGGATAAGGCGTATATCGGCCGGTACCCGGTCTCCCGTTTCCAAAAAAACAAGGTCGCCCGGCACAATCTCTTGGGCCGGAATTTTTTGTTCCAGGTTGTTTCTCTTTACGTAAGCCATAGGAGCGGTTAATTCTTTTAAGGCCCTCAAAGAGCGTTCGGCCCGGTATTCCTGAAAGCAACCCAAACAAGCATTTAAAACAACAATAACCATTATGGTGGCCGCATCGGCAAATTCACCCAAAAAAACAGAGATAATAGTCGCCGCCAGTAAAATTAAGACCATAAAATCCCCAAACTGATTTATAAAAACCATCCATACAGGGGCTTGCCTGGCCGCCGTTAATTGATTGGGGCCAAACTGGGCTTGCCTTTTTCGGGCCTCTTTTTCCGTTAGTCCCCTGCTTATATCAGTTTGCAGGACTTCCGCCAGCTCTTTTGAGCTTAAAGAAGACCAATGCATAATACCTTCCCTCCCTCTATAGAGGATTTACCACTATAAATACGCAAAAATAAGGAAAAATATAACACCCCGACCATAAACCCGGTTTGTGAAGAGGCTAAAAAATTGGTATAATGCTATCAATAAGGGCGTTAAATTTAACGCCCCTACATAAAACCGGTAGTCAGGCAACTATAAATGACCGTTAGTGGTGAATATGGCTAGGTCTTTTACTCAAGAGACCTGCTGTTCGTCCATAAAGGAGTAATCATAGGAAAAACACCCCGAGCCACCAATGACCAACGGCTAAATTGATTAGGGAGTAAAAGATCGTGCCTTTTGACGGGCTTGTTTTAGACGCGGTAAAAAAAGCGTTAATTGACGGGGCGTTAAATTTAACCCCCTTATTGGGCAGCCGCATTGACCGGACATACCAGTCTGCTCCTTTGGAGCTAAACGTTATCTTGCGCCAGCCGGGAAAACGGTACCG
>DMDI01000124.1:0-1585 GCA_003445555.1 Desulfotomaculum sp.
TTCCTGTATGGCCCACCAAAAAAGCTTACAATGGCAAGTACTTCAGGGGTGAAAAACCTTGCCATTTACCTTTATTTATAAAGTGCCTATAATAAGCTCTTCAATTTTTGTTTATATTCAGTTTTTACTCAGATAAGGAAGGATAGTTTTTATAAGCTTCTTAACCAGTTCTAATTCTTTGGGGGAGCATTTGTTAAGTAAATTATTTAATTCTTTATCTTTATCACCGCCACATGTATCATAAACATTATTGGCCTCATGAAAATAGTAGGAACTATCAAAAGTTTTGCCGAAAATAAGGTAATCTAAAGGAACGTGTAAACAGTTGACAACTTTAACCAAAACAGAGAGACTCATTTGCCTCTCTCCTCGTTCCAATTGCCCGACATAGTAGTCTGAAAGCCCTATAACCTCTGCAAATTCTTCCCGTGAAAGTCCAAGTCTTACCCTTTCTTCCCGTATTCGTTGCCCAATAGCTTTGTTATTTATTTCTACATTGTTTCCCATTTTACCCACTCCCTACTCAAAGGTACTTTACCTAACTTTTAGCCGGATCTGAATTTGCAATGGGCATAAATATATTATTTGCCTAAAGCCAATATTTGATGTAAAATTATACATCTGGTTACTTATAGGGGGATGTGGAATGAAAATAGAAGATAAAATAGAAATAGCAAGAAATATCCTTAATAAGGCTGCCGAAATGAATATGAGTAAAGATATTCTGCTGAAAATAAGTCAAAAAATAGATAAATATGTTGTTGAATATTACCATAAAAATAGAGGCCAAAAAGGTGGTCTGAGTGAAGAAGAGTATGTATAGACATGCTCCGGTTATTTTAATATCAGGTGGGCTAATTATATGGCTTATCACATTTTTGAAGGAAAAAAAGAATTTTGTCGCCGTTGCGGAAGGGTGAAAGATAACATTTTCCAAGGGAATAAATCCAAAGGTTTTATCCAAGGATGATGATTCTTGCCTTGCCAGGTAAAATGTCTTAAAATAGGGCTGAAGTAAAAAATATGACCAGGCAAGCAAGAATATAGGGAAGGAGAAGGACAATATGATGGAATTGAAGGTAGAAAAATTAGCTTTTCCTGAAAATTGTAATATTATCCTTGGTCAAACTCATTTTATTAAAACCGTTGAAGACTTGTATGAAATAATGGTAGGCTCTACCCCAAATCCCAAATTTGGCCTGGCTTTTAGTGAGGCTTCCGGACCGTGCTTAATTAGAAAAGCCGGTACTGATGATGAGTTAATAAAAGTCGCCGTGGAAAATGCCTCTAAAATTGGGGCCGGTCATACCTTTATTATTGTGATGAAAGATATTTTCCCTATAAATGTACTCAACGCCATAAAAGACTGTCAGGAAGTATGCCGCATATTTTGTGCTACGGCAAACCCCGTGGAGGTAATCCTGGCTGAAACCGAACAGGGCCGCGGTATATTAGGGGTAATTGATGGACTTTCCCCTAAGGGAATAGAATCAGAAAAAGAAATAAACGATCGAATAGCCTTATTGCGAAAATTTGGATACAAAACAGGATGATAATAAATGATAAAACCGCCGCATTTTTTAAC
>DMDI01000124.1:1687-2187 GCA_003445555.1 Desulfotomaculum sp.
ATAAAACCGCCGCATTTTTTAACAGGGTAACTTTAAGGTTGCTTTAAAGCCTTTCTTAAAACCTCCTTATAACCTGAAGCCAAACATTTAGCCCAGGAAATTTTCCTGGGCTAAATCTTAAGATAAATTTAAGGCTAAGCTTTTTCACCAAACCGGCGGGGAAGGAACATACTCAATTAATTTTTCGTTTCCCGAGGCCATCCGAACACCCTTATGGGTAGCAAAAGACTCCTCACCCCAGCCATAGTACCAATCGGGAGGGGCGCAGTCTGGAAAATGCTGGATTACGGGACCTTCAAACAATGGCCCCCTGCCCAAGGCACGGCACATAAGGGTAACCGTTTCTGAACGGATGATCGGGTCATTGGGATGGAAGGTGCCGTCAGGCAAACCCTCAACAATCCCCAGGACGTAGGCCGTCTCAATTTCTTCTATGGCCCAGTGACCGGATATGTCGGGAAAAGGCGGGACCGGCAAGAAGACTACCGGATCAATTTCCC
>DMDI01000124.1:2217-2725 GCA_003445555.1 Desulfotomaculum sp.
GGCGCGGAGCATGGCCACCGCAACATCAGCCCTGGTTGCCGGTTGATCAGGACGGAAAGTGCCATCAGGAAAGCCTTTCATTATGTCAGCTTTATTTACTGCTTCAACATATTTAAAGGTCCAGTGGCTGCTGGGAACATCAGAGTATAACTGAGTTCCGGTAACCAGACTTTCCAAATGGAGCAAACGGGCAATGATGGCGGCAATTTCTCCCCGGGTAACATTGCGCTGCGGCCCAAAGGTACCGTTAGGGTAACCCTTAATAAAGGCTTCATGTACTTTGCCCCCGACTACCACCACTTCATCCTCTGATTCTACCGGCCGGCAACGGAGAGCAGAAGCCGTTGCTTTATTATGGATAATGGTGTCTTCAATTGTAGATGGATCTACTTTCACTACTAAGGAAAGTTTTACCCAATCGCCAGGGGCAAGCGTACCTAGCTCCCAGGTTACAATACCGGTACCCGGAGCATAAGTTCCCCCGTGGTCAGCAGAAACAAAGGAAACC
>DMDI01000064.1 GCA_003445555.1 Desulfotomaculum sp.
TGGCCAGAGCCTTCGAGCGCCTGCTGGCCGAGGCCGGGAGTGAAGCTAAGAAAATAAAAGGCGTGCGCAAGGAGGCAATCATCTCCGGCTTCACCAAAGCCTATCAGGAAAAGCGCTTTTCCGATATTCTGGCTATAGCCGGGAAGATGGACAGAAACCTCCTGGAGACGAACGGCGAAATCAACGACTTTGTGGAAATCGCCAGGTTAAAAACAGGAGAGGAATTATAGGATTATGTAAACTGGATAAGGGCCTGGGCGGAAACAGAATAGCGGTGGAAAATATTCGGAAGGCAAATGGAGTTTGTCTATATGGATGGAAAATGGTATCAAGTATTGTTCGATAAAGTTAAAAGGTCCTATCATGACTTGATTCTAGTTCTTGATCACGATTACCTTGGCCGGGCGCCGGAGCTGCGGGCGGCGCTGGCGGATATGTTTGCCCTTTATGACTATAACGGTGAACTGTCCCTGCGGCGTTTTCTCAAAGAAAAAAGTGGCCGGCGGGTGCTTATTTTCAAGCCGCCCGAACAATCCTACCTGCCTTACGACATCGAAGCCAGCGCCGAGGTCATCTTCTGGCAGTTACGCGAAGTTTTTCCTAAACTGAGCCCGTCTGTATTAAAAACCGTTCCGGCCGAGAATTACCAACGGATTTTTGATGCTTACTTGAAAATGGAAAGCTCGTTAAATATGGTGGATGCCGAGGGAACACGTCAATTGCTGGACAAATGGCTGACCGAGCCGGCAGAAACAGGAGCAAATTACGGTAAGGCTGATGCGGGTGGCCCAATTCATCCTTGTAAGGACCGGGAAGACGAAACTGAATATCGTTGTTGGGTATTGTCCCAGCAGATTGAAGAACTTCTGACGCATATCCCGGCTGACTGGCGCATCCTGGCCCCTCTTTGGGGGGAATTGCAATACTGGCTTTGCCAGGAAAAGATAGGCATGGCAGAGCCAAGCGACCTGGACCGACGGATTAGCCGTCAATTTACGGAATACTTCCTGGCTTCCTATCCCGGCCTCTTTTATGAAAGCTATTATCAAAGACCGGCTACAATAGATAAAGTTTTGCCTTTTCTGGCCAACCGGCCGGCGTCAAAAACGGTCCTGCTCTGTATGGACGGCATGGGCTTCCAGGAGTGGTTCTGCCTTAAGCAGTATCTAGCCGGTTACGGCCTGGGGAAGTTTAACGAAATGGCCGTTTTTGCCCTGTTGCCCACCATTACCGGGGTATCCAGGCGGGCTCTTTTTTGCGCCAAAAGCAAGCTCAAAGAGCTGATGGAGGAAGAAAAGGGCTTCTTTCAGTTTGTCCGCCAGAATTGGCCGCGGGCCGGGTCCCGGCGGCCCAGGGTGTTTATCAATATTGACGGACGGTGGCACAAGGAATACCTGGACTTTGACTATCTGGGGCTCGTCTATAACCTGGTGGATGATATTGCCCATTCAACGATCAACGTCCAGGAAAGCAAAGAATTGATGCAGAAAAATATGACCCTTTACCTGGAAAGGTCCGGGTTTGGCGAAATGATGGGAAAACTATTGGAAGAAGGATACCGGGTCTATCTGGCTTCGGACCATGGTTCGGTATGGTGTCGGGGCAACGGTTATCAGGCCACCAAATGGTTGGTAGAAGAGAAGGCCAAAAGGGCTCTTTTGTTTCCCAATAGGCTTCTGGCGGCCGATTTTGCCGCGGGTAAAGATTTGCTGGTTTACGAGAACACAAATCTTTTAGGGGATAGGGTGGCCGTTTTCCCTAACAGCCGGGAAATGTTCGGGAAAAAAGGAGAGACGGCCATCAGTCACGGCGGCATCCATTTAGAAGAGGTGATTGTTCCCTTTGTGGAAGTACAGCGATGAGGACCACTATGATTGGTTTTGACCGGCCGCTTAAACCCCGCTGGATTTTTGAGTGCCTGCTTCTGGCCAACCCGGGCCAGCGGTTGACGGAATTAAACGGGCCGTTTGAACAAATTGCGCGTGAATTGACCGGGCGGGAAGGCAAACGCAAAGTCCGCACCGTGCTTTTTCGCTGTTTTTTGCGGGACGAACAAAATAAAGCCAGGGCGCGGGGAAACCTGGTTATGAAGGATTTGAGCCTGAAGCATGGCCTGGTCTTTATGACACCTGTTTACTTATTTTACCTGGTGGCCCGTACTGAGGTATTGAAAAAAATGTCTGAACACATTTTCCGGCTCTATGATTTTGGCCGGGAAATAAAGATGTCTTTTTTAAAAGCAAAGATGATTGACGGCTTTGGCGAACGGGATGTGGTTACCCGTTCTGCCGGTGCCTTTATTCAAACCCTGGCGAATTTTGGCGTGGTGGAAAAGGTGGACAGGCGGCTGATCTTGCAGAAAAGACTGCCGGTTAACGAAGAACAGGCCCGAGTCATCCTGCCGCTTTTTGCTTCGGAAATCCTGGGCTCACCGCAAATTTTCTTGAATCACCTTCCCCGGTCTTTGTTTAACTACTTTGACCTGCCGGATTTAAAAATGGTGGCGCAGAAATACAACGGCGAACTGTGGGATTATCAGCACCGCCTGAAAGATGATTATTTAATCCTGCATTTTGCAGATATTTAATGGCGCTAAAGCAGAATCCGGGTATTATTTAAAAACAAGAAGAAAATTAAGTATTGTGTCCCCGGAATTCAAAAATGCCGGTAATTTGCATTGACATTATCAGGATAGGAATATATATTTTAATAAGTTGAAATATTTATTTTTTTATTTTTTGGCTTTTTACTTTCTTAAGGAGCTTTTTTCACGTTATTTTAAAAGGAGCGGTTAAGTTTGGAAAATATAAAATTTAAAGAAGAAGAGTTTTTTGAAGACTGGTTTTTAAGCGACGGGAATGTCGTTTCTAAAGCTACGCTAAAAAACCTTGATGAAGAGCTAAATACCGTTAACCTTGACCCCAAGCTCAAAGAAGAAACCAAAAGGCATTTTCAAACGGCTGAGGAGTTGCTTAAAGGTAAAAAATATCAAGCCGCCGCAGACGCATGCGCTAAGTCAATAAATGTGCATCCCACCATGTCGGCTTACCTCAACCAAGGCAACGCCTTATTATATGACGCCGCTCACTTGCCCGCCGCTTCCAAGGCGTATGCGGCCGGTTTAACTTTAAGTCAAAAAGTATCCGCCAGGGGATTTGAGCTGGCTTTTTTAAATATTCTAGCAGTTTTAAGCCAGGCGGAACCTAATTTTGATGAAGCCTTGCGGTACTACCAGGCGGCCCTAAAAATACTGCGGGAAAACGGCCGTAAAAATGACGAAGCAAATCAATTATTAAAAATCGGCTTTACCTATACCCTTAAAAGCGATTTAAATAAGGCCGTAAATTATTATCAAGCGGCTTTAAAAATATGCCGGGAGGCTGGTTATAAAGAAAACGAGGCCAAATGTTTGAACAACCTTGGCCTTTTATACGTTAACCAGAATGAGCAGGATAAAGCCTTGCCTTGTTTTAAAAACGCGTTGGCTATATATAAAGAGCTTGGTTATAAAAAAGAGGAAGCCTACCAGTTAGGTAACATTGGTTCAGTATATAGAGATAAAGAGGATAGAAATAACGCCTTAAAGTATTATACCGAAGCATTGGGAATATTTCGCCAGATTAACAATAAACGCGGCGAAGCCAACCAATTAAGTAACCTTGGCTATATTTACGCCGTTCAGGGCAAGCCGCGCAGCGCCCTAAGGCATTTTAAAGATGCAGTGGTAATTTTTAAAGAAAGCGGCGCCACCAAACAGGCGGAGCTAACCCAAAAAAATATTGACCTGTTAAGCACTCGAATTTAAATTTTCAACGTAAATTAAAAAAGGAAAGGACAAAAAATTGTTAGGCCTAGAAGTATGTGAAAAATATTTTGAAAATTACGGTTTACCAATGATTAACGAAAAATTCAGCGGTTATAAACACCGCATTGCCGCGGGACTGGTAGGAGACGGCTCAGAATGCTATGGTTTTGATGATGAATTTTCAAAAGATCACGACTGGGGCCCGTCATTTTGTCTTTGGCTTAATAAAAAGGACTACGAAATAATTGGGTCTACGTTGCAAGAAGAATACCATAAACTTCCGCAAGCTTTTGCCGGTTACGGACCGAGAAAAACAAGCGATTGGGGAAAAGACAGGGTTGGCGTATTTGAAACAGGGGAATTTTACGCTAATTTTATTGGCCTCAACCGTCCTCCGGCCGAACTGGAAGAATGGCTTTATATCCCTGAAAATGCTTTGGCCGCCTGCACAAACGGCAAGGTCTTTTATGACCCGTTAGGTGAATTTACTCAATTCAGGAACAAGTTAAAGGAATTTTATCCGGAAGACGTAAGGTTAAAAAAGATAGCCTCCCGCTGCATGACCATTGCCCAGTCGGGACAGTATAATTTCCCTCGCTGCGCTAAAAGAGAGGAGTATGTAGCCGCCCTTTACACTGAGGCTAAATTTTGCGCCGACACTATTTCCCTGATATTTTTGTTAAACAAAGAATACACCCCGTTTTTTAAATGGATGCACCGGGCGGTAAAAGGCTTGCCTCTATTGGGAGCTTATATTTATGAAAAATTGCTGGCCCTGGTATCTACAACTGACTACCCGAAAAAAAGTGAAATAATGGAAGATATTTGTCAACATATAATAAAAGAATTTAAAAGACAAAGGTTAAGTTTTTTGGGTAGCGATTTTTTGCTTCACCACGGTCCGGTTATTCAAAAAAAGATAAAGGACCCAGATTTAAGAAGCAGGAATGTCTGGATAGGTTAAAGGAAGAAGGAATGTACCCTCAAACCCACGTGTATTTTGCGGAAAAAGTTTTTGGCCGTCTTACAGAGCCTCTGGCTTTGGGCAGTGTTTTTCCGGACATTATCCAGGGAATTGTTCCTAACCGTCAAAAATCGCATGGCTGCGGGGCTGAAATCCTAACCTATATGCGGGAGCAGGATAATAACAAAGATTTGCTTGATTTTGCCCGGGGTATAATCACCCACGGCATTAAACCGGCCGGGCTTGATTATTACGGTGACGAAAAATTCCTTTCCTACGAGCGCGGCTATTGTTTTGAAAAAGGCCGGGTGCTTATTGACGAAACTATAAAAGCTTGCCGGCTCCCGCCCGCTATGGGATGGTGGAAAACTCATAACATTATTGAAATGGGTATTGAACTGCGTTTAAGTGAGCTTAATAATTACGGCCAAATACTAAGCGCGTCTTTCGCTAATATTGATTTGCTTGCCCGGCTCAGTCAATATCTTGGTTATTTTTACGCTATAGAGCCAGCTTTATTAAGACAGCGCATTCTTCGTTTTGCCGGTTTTATTGAAATTTCCCGGGTAACCGCTACTTCTTTGGCCAACCGTTATGATTTACAAATGTTTGCCAAGCATCACCTGCATATCGACATTCCCCACGTGGCCGAATTAATTAAACAGGCCATTACAATTGTAAACGACGATCTGGCTGAATTTTTTACCTATGTATTAGATAAAGTAAAACATAACCTGATTACTTTACGGGTTATAGACTAATAAAAAATTTTTTACTGTCCGGCTTTTTTTATTAAAAAAAGATTATTTTATGGTGTGCCTAATAAGGACAATGCTTTTGCAAGGCTTGAGTAAGCAGTTGGATATGGTATGTTTCGTCTTGAATTATTCTTTCCAGCAGGCGTTGAATATAAGGATCGGCAATTAATTTATAATGTTGCTGATACTGGGTAATAGCGGCTTTTTCTCCTTCAATATCTGAGGCCAGACGGTCACAAATCTCCTGTCCATAATAAATATAGCTGCTATTCCAGTAAACGTCCTGGTTGTTCTTTACTACTTTGTACTGCGGGTTACCCCCCAGCATTCTGATTACCTGGGCCAACATCTCCAGATGATGCATTTCCACCAAGGAAATGCATTCCTCAAGTTCTGCCAGTTCTTTGTGTTTTTCTTCAAACGTAATATAGTGATAGACATATTGGCCAATGGCTGATAATTCGCTCACCACCCCGGCGTAGTCTTCCATTAAAAGTTGGGCGTAAAACAAATTTGGACGGACAACCTTTATTTCTGGATAAGGACCCGGCGTGGAACATTTTAACCATAGCGTATCATTTTTTTTATCATTCATATTTTAAAACTCTCCTTAAAAATAGACTGAATATATTGGTTTCCTTAATCATATTATGCAAATAATCCAAAACATGTTATTGCCGTTTAATTCCCGCGGCAAAGATAAAAGGCACTTCGCCATTTAATAATATGATCATCCTGGCTTCGTGCCTTTTATCTTTTATTATTTAAATTTGGTAGCGGCGCGGGGACTCGAACCCCGGACACTACGGGTATGAACCGTATGCTCTGACCAACTGAGC